>DASTKD010000503.1:0-12588 GCA_035716135.1 Ktedonobacteraceae bacterium | reverse complement strand
GAATTCATGTTTTTCTTTCAGCTGCTTACATCGGTCTGTTTCTTAACAATCGAGAAGAGTGCAGCAGCTTTTCCTCTTCCAATAAGTATAACGAGCAAGCTTGAAGAATGTTGCATCAAAAATCATAGTCTCAGAAAATTTGTTCTCTGCTCGTACCCAACTAATATTGAGATAGACTCCGCACAATGAAAAAAGGCGACGTTGGGCGTAGCTTTGAGTCTAAAAACACAACAAAAAATAGTGTTCTCGTATCAAAAAAGACGACTGGGTTTTTATTCCTGTCGTCTTATGCTCCGCATCGCTAAGAGGATATACCTCATTCAGTAAGAAGATCACGAAGGGCTGCAACTACTTCTCTAATCTCACGTTGCGAAACGACAACTGCGCTGTCTAGTACCGACTCGTATCAGCCATTTGATGCCGATCCTGTCCAACAAGGCTCCTACCGGAATTTGCATCAGCATGTAGGGCCACAGATAAGAAGACAGGACAATGCCCATCTGGAAGGCCGATAGACCAAAATCGTGAAAATTGGTCGGATGCCAGTTGGCATCCGACCAGAGGCAAGCAAATGGGATAGTAGCCCAGGCTTTTTAGAGTACTACCGTCAATGATACTGAAACGGCCTGCGGGCTTCCCTGGGCAGCCACGCCGCTGTGGTCTGTGGCTACCAGCGTGATCTGCCCGCTATATGTTCCTAACAGCTTTCCATTCGTGTTCACCTGCACTACCAGCGTACTCCCGCCATTGCCAGATGTCGTTGCAAGATGCAACCAGTTCTGGCTAGCGGCATCTACGGAGGCTGTCCACGACACGGGCTGCGGGCAGTTACCCGTCACGCTTAGCGACAGTGTTTGCGCGGGAGGATTCGATTGCAGCAGGGTCGCAATAAACCCAAGATGCGCGGGAGTCACTTGCAGCACGCAGGGCTGCGCAACCGGCGTTGGCGTTCCTGGCACTGGAGTGGGTGTTCCCGGAGCTACTGTACTCGATGGGACAGGTGATGGCGTAGCTGATACAGGCGTCGTGGAAATGGGCGTGCCATTTGGGGAAGTTCCCGAAACAGGTGTTGAGCCTCCGGGAGTCTTCCCAGGCAATGTTGTTGATGGAGAGACTATGGTTAGCTGCACCATCAGCGTTTGCGAACGCATTTCCGTCAGAAGATCAATCGAGGTAATATATGTTCCCGGCGTGAAACTGGCCGCGTCAATGAGCAGGTTGCTCTTGATGTTGACGCCGGGCTGCAATTGGCCGCTCGCTGGTTTCATCTTTAGCCAGCTTGCCTGTGGAAAGGCTTGCCAGTTTGTCGCATCCGCGCAACCGGGCGTGGTGCTAATAGCAAGCGGCTGATCGAGCGATGCCTGCTGACCGGAAACCGCAGCAAGGGAGATGTTTCCAGGGCTGGATGTTACACCACAGCGCGGCTGCACTGTCAGCGCAACTGCGACAGGTTGCAGGGCGTCGAGCGGATTGCCATTGATGGAAAAGAGTAAAATGCCGCCATACACGCCCGGCAGGAGCTGCTGGCTCTGTGCTATGACTCGTATACGCGCGCTGGCTCCTGGGGCTACCATACCCGACGTGCTATCTGTATGCAACCATGTATCGTCACTCTGACTATTCAGGTCTTGCATAAGGGGATTTTGTGGTACGCTCGTCGTCAGCGACCAGTTCAACGGTTGCTTACCAAGATTGTTAATGGTCAGGTATTGAGAAGTCGGGCCGCTCGCCCCATCGGTTGTCGTAAAGGAAAGTAGGGGCGGCTCAACAACCAGCGAGGCAGCAGAGGTTGATGGCGAAGGAAGTACCGTCACCTGCGCCTGTATATGGATTGGCTTGCCCACATTTGGCGTAATAGTAATAGTTCCTTGATGGTAGCCAGGCGCAAGATGCGCACGGGCTGCCGCGACAAAGACGCCCTGGCTGTCCTGGAAAACGCCCTGTTGAGGAGCAAGCGCCAACCAGGGCTGATCGCTGGTGGCCGTCCAGGAAATCCAGCTTCCACCGGTATTGCGCAACAATAACGATTGAATCGTGTTCTGCTGTGGAATATCTGTGCCAAAACTCAGTGGGCTACGCAGCCCGTTGGGTTGATCGGTGGTACCGACGACTAAATGCGGAAGTGGTATGGGAAAATCGCTCGTCACCTGAAGCGAGACGCTGGCGGTATAATGCGAGCGAGTATCTTCGGCCAGTAAGAGATGTACTCCAGCCTCCCAGCCATCTTCAACCAGTATCTGCACATCGGCGTGACCGTCTCTCCCTACCCTGATGAGCGAAGCGCCACTGGCAGTGCGTACAGGTTGCTGCATATCGCGTGTCAATAACACCTGCGCCGACGGCGCGAAGTTGCTGATATGCAGGGTGACGACCTGCCCTGGATGTGTAACCACCGGAGTCACGGTCAACATCGGGTTGACATGCGCATGGGCTGTCGAGGTAGCGGAATGGGGTCTGCTAATATTGAACAAGAATAGCGAACCGTCCAGCAACAGGAGAAGGATCACCACAATGAGCGCCGCTAAAACCAGATACTTGCGCCGGGATTGAAGCGAACGAAAACGCGAAACAAAGGGTTGAGGAGCGCGTGCTGGCGGCGGGGGCGCATTATTGATGATATGTGTATTGATCTGAGCGATGGCCCGTTGTATATCCGCCTCCTCTATGGGCGCGGCTTCAACACTGGTCGGCAAATGCCGGTGTTCAAAGGGGTCTTCCTCATCGTCAAAGGAATCTTGCTCATAATGCGCAAGTGTATCCGCTTCTGCAACCTCGGAGAAGGATTCACCGGAAAATTGTTCTTCCTCCTCTTCTACAGGAGCATCGTCAACGCTGTTCGACACATCCCGTTGTTCCAGCAGATCAGCCTGGTCATTCTGGACAGCAAGCCGGCTTTGGGTTGGTAAATCTTCTTCGAATGATACTACCTCTTCTTTATTTGCCATGCATGACGACCTACACTTCCTAAAAAATACTTACAATGATCGAAATAAGATGACAAAATCTGGACTTCTACATCGAATAATACGCATAGTTGTATGCTTTGAGATAAGGACGATTACTTTTTTCTCTAAGAAAGGGGGACTATGGTACCGTTCCGGCCAGGTGATAAGCATAGAGGCGATGATCGAGCGAAGCTACGTAGACCACGCCATTCGCTACGGCAGGCGAAGCGTAGAGCGCGTCACCTGTTGGAGCGGAACTCCATAGCGGCACGCAAGGCGGCGTAGCGCACCCAACCCCGTCAAAGGCGTACAGCGAACCATCTGCGGAGCCGACGAATACAAGCCCGTTGGCAATGGTTGGCGACGATTCGATGATGCTGCCAATCGGAGTCGAACTCCATAACGGAGCGCACACAGATTTGCCACAACCCACCGCATTGAACGCATACAGGCGGTGATCCCATGAAGCAACATACACGACCCAGCCGGTCACAGCAGGCGAAGCTTCAACGTAATCTCCGGCAGGTATTGTCGTCCATAACGGCGCGCATGTAACATGACCGCACCCGTGAGCATCGAAAGCATTAAGAATGCCATCCAGCGAGATAATGTAAACAATCCCATTAACTACAGACAGCGCTGCATAATAACCCAGATCTGTGCCGGGAGGCGTATAGGTCCAGAGAGGCAAACATTCGGCCTTACCACAGCCCTTTGCCTCGTAAGCGGCCAGTTCGCCCGCACCCGTGTAGTAGTTATACGTGCCGACATATAGCACACCTTCCGCAACTGCAGGCGTGGAAACCACAAGTTTGCCCTGACCGAGAGCGCTTGAAGCCCATATGGGAGAGCAGGTCGCTCGCCCGCATCCTGCCGCATCGAAGGCATACACCCGGCCATCATCCGAACCGCTAAAGACCACGCCATCCGCGACGGTCGGCGAAGCGTCGATCTCTCCTCCAGTCGGCGTAGAAACCCAGAGCGGCGCGCACATCGCTTTGCCACAACCAGCCGCGTTGAAGGCATACACCTTATGATCGTAAGAGCCAACATAGACTACCCCGTCAGCAACCGCCGGGGTAGCAAATACACGATCTCCCATAAATGTTGAAGTCCACAACGGCACGCAGGTCGCTTGCTGGCAGCCAGCCGCGCTAAAGGCATACAGCATCCCATCGAGCGAACCGACGTAGACCACATCGCCAGCCACAACGGGCGACGAGAAGAGACTCCCGCCAGCAGGCGACGATGTCCAATCGCTCACCAGATGTGAGACATTGGCGTAGGTCAGGCGTTGTTCGTTGGTGTCCACATGCGAGTGCCGGGCATCTGCTCCAAACATGGCTGTACTCTGATTAGTGAGGGGAATTACCCTGTTCTGCGTGGCACTCGCAGAACGAAAGATAGTCGAAACAAGCGGGGTAAAGAAAGCCAGGCAGGCAGCAATGATTATAATACTCGCCAGCCCGACGAGCAATATCGCCTTAACATGCGAATGCGAACGCGCTCCCTGCGGCTGTGAAGCAATATGCTCTGACATCTTCATGCCCTCCTGATAACAGAGGGAGTTTTCGACAGCTATTTGCAGATAGAGACGTTAAAAAGCTGAATGTATTGCATAATTCTTCGGCTATAGGAAAATCAGTGCAGACTCCAGAGCGTGATATTGTTACCCGATGCCGTTGCGACCTGCTTCCCATCGGGCGACCAGGCCAGGGATAGCACGGGGGCGTCCAGATTCACGCGCAAAAGGGGCGTCTGGCTTTGCGCGGGATACCAGATCGCCAGGGTGCCGTCGTCGCCGCCCGTCGCCAGCAAACGCCCATCGAGTGACCAGGCCAGCGCGCGCACAATGCCATTATGCGCGTGCAAACGCTGCGGCGTGTCCATACACTGGTTCCCGAACGCGCTCTGCTGCCCCTGCTGGCAGGTCAAGCCAGACCACAGGCGTACCAGGCCATCATCGCCGCCCACCGCCAGCAAACTGCCGGTGGGAGCGAAGGCCAGCGCGCGCATCGGCAATTGCGCGTCCAGATAGTAGCCATGCACCTCCTGCCCGCTACCAGCATTCCAGACACGTATCACGCCGCCCTCTGAAGAGGTCGCCACCGTCTGACCATCCGATGCCCAGGAGGACGATAAGATGGCGGCGGTATGGCGCGTGAAGTCCGTCTGCTGCGTAAAGGCGGGGACGTTCCAGATGATGGCGTGCATATCGGCGGAGCCAGAGAGCAGGCGCAACGGCTGCTGAGGCGACCAGGCCAGCGTTGTGACTGTCTTGTTGTGTCCATCTATTACTTGTTGCTGCGTCAGTCCATTCGTGACATTGAATAGCGCCACATGGTTCGCTGAGCCTGCGGCAAGCCAGAGGCCATCAGGCGACCACACAACGCTATGCACTGTTGCGCCTTGCTGTTGCTGCCCCTGCACTGTACCGGTCAGGTCCCAGGTCAACAAGAGTCTATCGTTTGCGCCACTGGCTACCATCTTGCCATCGGGCGACCAGGAGATCGAGCGCACCGTTTGCTGGTGCTGTCTAAATACCAGCGCTTTGCTCGCGGTAGTGGGCGGAGCAAATGGTTGAGCAGTAGCCTTAACTTGTGTGGGCGTTTTAAGCGGAGCGGGTGCGGTCTTCGCGGGCGGCGTCTTGCTGGTATTCAGGAATGATAATAGATGATGATTGGCAGCATATCCTACCCCAACTGCTCCCGCGCCAACAACTGCCGCTCCTCCCAGTAGCAGAAAAGCTCGCCGCGACCAGCGTTTTTGCTTTTTACGCGGCAGAGCGTACAGCGACCCGGAAGTGTGCATATCCAGAGCCGCAAATGCGGCAGGATCAACCAGAGTATCCGAAGCGTAGAATGATGGTTGATGCGACCCCTGACGGCTCTGCATTGCCGCGCTGACTGTTGATTGATACGCTCCCTGACCGTTCTGCATTGAAACATCATGTGCTGTTTGATACGCTCCCAGGTAATTCTGCATCGATGCGCTCACTGTAGGTTGCTGCGCTCTTTGACGGTTCTGCATTAAGCTGGCTATCGACCCATCCAGCACATACGAATCCAGAGTCAGTCTGGTGCCAGAATGAATTCCCGCCGCAGCCAGGCTTTTATCATCCGGCAAGACGGGGCCGGTTGGAGTATAGCGCAGCACGTACACCAGGGGATTCCCCAGCAGATCGGCTCTCGGCAATCGCAGTTCATCTACAATGGCCGGTAGGAGCGCTGAAATTGGCGCGTAGGCAGCCAGTTCCACCGGACGCGCATCGCCCGGTACTGCCTGTTCAATCAAAATTTCTAACGTTCGCACTTTTTCTCCCCAGGTACTAGAACTTCCAGGCTCAAGTGTACCATGTTGATTTATGCTCATTCAGCGATTTTCAAAGAATAGGGAGAAATGGCTACTTTCCGGTTAAGAAGGTGTTTGCCCACAAAGACAAAAAAATTGGGATATAATAGTAGCATCTCAGCAATAGTACTAAACGCGACAACGGTACCAGACAATAGAATAAGTTCCGGTCGTTTGTTATAGTAATGTCACTAGAGCGAACGAAGAGAGAGAGAAAGTATGCCAGAGTCGTTTCCAGGTTTCTACGAACGGGCGGATTTGTTGTTAGAGCGACCCTGGGAACAGCACGATCCCTACAGTTTAGACGTTCCGAAACACCCACGCTACCTGGCTTACGAGCAAACAAACGCTCTCGATATGCTCGTGACACCAACTCCGTCAGAGCTACAAGCCCGCATGATACGAGCCTATCATGAAGTGAAATTAGCAGGAATAGCGCCTGTTCTCTTTATTCACGCTGAAAGTATGCAAACAGAGAAAACAAAAAACATGAAACTGTTTGCGTGGCATATGCAGCAACAGGGAAGGCAGGTCGCCTTCCTGATCCCTCAAAATGGTATAGGAGACGAGAACAGGGGCGAAACACCCGGCACAGGATACATTGTGAGCAGGGCATTCGCTGAAAAGAAAACGCCGGCGCTCGTCCTAACCTCAAACAGTTTGTGCCATATTAAAGAGCAACTTGCCGAAAAAGGTATTACCTCCGGCAATGTAGAGTTTATCTGCATCGATGAGGTACAATTATGCACCAACCAGACACACTATGAAGCCATTGAAGGGCTTCTAGCGTTACAGCTGGCCGGATTTACGGTGGTCATCAATGGTATTGATTATGATTTCAAAGCAGATATCTTTACCCATATGCATCACCTATTGCTCATGTCGCGTTTTTTGCCAGGATGGAAAGCATTCCAACTGACAACCCAATGCCAGCATTGCTCTCATCCCGCCCATGGATCGCGGCGGGTCATCATCTTCCCCGATGGGCGCAAGCAGATTGCCGATGCAACATCGCCCATCGTAATGCCTGGCCTCAGCAACTACTACGCGGTTTGCGACATCTTCCATAAGCCCTGCACGCGCCTTGCAGCTACAGAAGTGCATGTCCGCCCGCCTTTACCCACATCACTTACATTAGAGCAAATACAGCAAACGCCCTGGATGCAAGAGACGCTGGCGCATTTCAATATAAACACCGGTAACACCCATCTATGATATACTGGATAGAGTGACTCTCTACTATCATAGATATGGTCGCATCCTCTGATTGACAAGTGCCTCTCCCGTGTGTACAATAAACACAGGCGGCTCATAAGATGTTAACTTACGAGGAACATGAGATTTGTATCCTCAAAAAAGTCTTTGTGGGCCGCCACCCAACATCCTTTCCATTCTGCTTTCCCTGCCTCCCGATGGCTCTCTTGCGACCCGACAAAAAGCGATGTACGATAGAGATAGAAGAACACCCAAAAAGAGGGAATAATGGCAAGGCCAGTCTATATAATTGGGCATAAAAACTCTGACCTGGATTCCGTGGCATCAGCCTATGCGTATGCGCGTCTGCTGCGAATGCAGGGGGAAGAAGAAGCCATCGCGGCCCGCAATGGCGATTTGAAACCGGAAGTGCGCTTTGTGCTGGAGCGGTACCAGGTTGAGCCGCCGGAAGCAATAGATGATGTGTATCTCCAGGTGCGCGATGTCATGAGGCGCGGCGTCACATCGGCCTACCTCGACCAGCCGTTATTGGAGGCCGGTCAGTTGTTGCAGGAACATAACCGGCGTTCCATGCCCGTTGTGGATCATGAGAATAAGGTGCATGGCATTATCGCCACCGAGGACTTCGCCAAACTCTTCTTTAACGATCTCGATCCACGCGCCGTTAATCGCGTGCCACTGAACCGCGAGAACCTCGTGCGCGTCCTGCGCGGGCGCGTGCTGGTGGACGGCAGGCGCAAACTGGGCAATCGCGTACTGGTGGGGGCGATGCAGGCCGACACGATGGCCGACTACATCGAGCCTGGCTGCCTGGTTGTGCTGGGAGACCGCGAGGATGCCCAGCTCAAAGCCATTGAAAGCGGCGCGGCTGCCCTGGTAATAACTGGCGACCTGCTGGTTTCGGAACGCACCCTGGCGGCGGCGCGCAAAAGCGGCGTACTGGTCATCAGCACTGCGCACCATACCTTTACCGCTGTACGCCTGGTAAACCTGAGCATCAGCACCCACGAATATATGAACCACGAGTTCGATTTCTGCCATCCCGATGACCTGATGAGTGACGTACAACATACGCTGGCTCGCAGGCGTTCGCTGCCAGTAGTGGATAACGAAGGAAAGCTGGTTGGCTATCTCTCGCGCACCGACCTTATCAATGCGCATCCCAAACGCATTATCCTCGTCGATCACAATGAGCAATCGCAGGCAGTAGATGGTATGGATGAAGCGGATTTACTGGGCATCATCGACCATCACCGCATCGCCGACGTGCATACCAACAGGCCGATCATGTTTCGCGCCGATCCCGTGGGCTGCACAGGCACCATTATCGCCGGTCTGTATCACGAAGCGGGCATCCCTATTCCCCGCGAAGTCGCCGGTCTGCTGCTGGCAGGACTGCTTTACGACACGCTCATTTTGCGCTCACCCACCTGCACACCGCGTGACGAACATATCGCCGCCGAACTGGCCCAAATCACAGGCGAAGATATCGAGCAATACGGGCAGGAGATTTTCACGGCGGCGGCGGCTGATCTCAACTCGCGCAGCACGGAAACGCTGTTGACCGCCGACTTCAAGGAGTTTTCCGTGCGCGACACGAAGTTTGCCATCGGCACTGTCGAAACCGCCAGCCCGGCCTCCATCGAAAAACGCAGCGCGGAATTACTGCAAACTATGCGGCGTTTAGCACATGAGCGCGGATACACTTCCTTTCTCTTCATGATAGTTGATATAATCAATATGAAGTGTACATTGCTCGTCTCTGGAGGTGAACGTGCCGTCGCGGAAACGCTGGGAAGCCCTCTCGAAGCCGATGGGCATTCACTGGTGGTAGATGGTCTTGTCTCTCGTAAAAAGCAACTCGTCCCGCTCCTGGGGCGCATTCAAGCGCAGCTCTAGTTGCTCATAAGTGTAACAACTGTTTAACAATTCATGTTTGTGACGAACACACGGAGCATTTTCGCGCTCACTTTGTGTTACTGGAAATAGTTGTCAAAGAGCAAACACTATGTTACACTAAGGCGTAATCTGAACGTCTCAACAAGAGAAAGCAGGCAACTATTGTGTGGTCGCCTGAACAGGTTGCTTTTCGGCTGAACAAGGACGAGCGAGCATAGTCTCTGCTACGGGTCAATGTTGACCCATCGCTATTTTTATCAATTGCCTAAGGAGGGCGCAACCTAACGTGAGCAACTATATCATTGTTCCTATTGCCGTAGGATTGTTGACAGTGGCATTCGCGGCTTACCTCGCGGCCTATGTCCTACGCAAAGACACTGGCACTCCTGCCATGCAGAAAGTCGCGGACGCCATTTTCAAAGGCGCTATGGCTTTCCTTAACCGACAGTATCGTACCATCGCATTCCTCTCCATCTTCGCCGCTATCCTCGTTGCACTGGTTCTCGGACTACTCGGTCAGGGCAGCCAGGCGGACAAAATCAACCTGGCCTGGCATACTGCCCTGGCATTCTTGATTGGCGCATTCTGCTCTGGCGTTTCCGGCTACATCGGTATGTATGTCGCGGTGAAATCGAACAGCCGAACAGCCAGCGCCGCTACACGCAGCCTGGGTGAGGCGCTGATGGTCTCACTACGCGGTGGCGCGGTCTCCGGTTTCCTGGTCGTCGCCCTCTCGTTGCTGGGCGTCTCGCTGGTCTTCACCGCATATGGTGGTCTGACCAGCACGGCAGCAGCCCCGTCTTTGATTGTAGGTTTCGGCTTCGGCGCAAGCTTCGTGGCCCTGTTCGCGCAGCTTGGCGGCGGTATCTATACCAAAGCTGCTGACGTGGGCGCTGACCTCGTGGGTAAGGTTGAAGCCAACATCCCTGAAGATGATCCGCGCAACCCCGCCGTTATCGCCGACCTCGTGGGTGACAACGTGGGTGACTGCGCAGGTCGCGGCGCTGACCTCTTCGAGTCCACGGCTGCTGAAAACATCGGCGCTATGATCCTGGGCGTCATACTCTACACCACAACGAATAACATCGGGTGGATTCTTTTTCCGCTGGTAGTACGCGCCTTCGGCCTGATCGCATCAGCCATCGGTTTGCTCTGGATTCGCCCTTCCATTGTCACCGAGCCTGATAAGGCTGCTGGTAAAGACCCCGGCGAAATAGCGATGAACCAGCTCAACATCGGCTATTTCATCACCTGTTTCTTCTCCATAATTGGCGTGTTCCTCGGCAGTTACCTCCTGCTGAGTGGTCACGGCATCACCGCTAATGGGGGATTGCCGGCCTGGGTATGGTTTGGATTTTCAGGAACCACCGGTATCCTGCTAAGCATCGCTTTCGTCTATATTACGCAGTACTACACGGCTGGCACATGGCGTCCGGTACGCGAAATTGCCGCAGCGACCCTCACTGGCCCAGCCACAACCATCATCACAGGCATCGCGGTCGCTTTCGAGTGCGTCGCCCTGCCTGTGCTTGCCATCTCGGCTGCGCTCGGCCTATCATACTTCTTCGGCAGCCAGGTCAACATTCCCTCGAACTCCGCCGTGGTTAGCGCGGGCGGCATCTTCGGTACCGCCGTCGCTACGATGGGTATGCTGATGAGCTGCGCCTACATCCTGGCAATGGATACCTTCGGCCCCATTACCGACAATGCCGGTGGCATTACCGAAATGGGCGGACAGGCTGAGTCAGTGCGCGATATTACCGATGCGCTCGACGGCGTCGGTAACACAACAAAGGCTCTGACAAAAGGCTACGGCATCGGTTCGGCAGCTCTGGCAGCATTCTTGCTGTTCAGCGCCTATCTGGACGTGCTTTTCACTTCTAAAATGAACTCCATCTGTGGCATACCAAACAGCCTTCATTGCGGCACAACGGCAACTTTGAATGCCGCTAAGGCTACGGCAGCCGGGGTCTATGTTATTGACCTTTCCAAGATCGAGGTTTTCGTCGCCGCCCTGATCGGCATCACATTGATCTTCTTCTTCAGCGCCCTGGCAATTCGCGCCGTCGGCGCAGCCGCCAAGCGCATGATCGAAGAAGTGCGCCGTCAGTTCCGCGACAATCCCAAGATCATGGCCGAGAACCCGGCTGACCGTGTTGATCCAGACTATGCTCGCTGTGTTGACATCAGCACGCGCGGCGCGTTACGCGCCATGGTTCTGCCTGGCCTGGTGGCCGTCCTGACTCCTATCGCGGTTGGCACCATTCTTGGCCCGGAGGCCGAGGCCGGTATGCTGATGGTCGGGACTATGGGCGGTATCGTGCTAGCCCTCTTCCTCAACAACGGTGGGGGCGCGTGGGACAACGCCAAGAAGTACATCGAAGCCGGCTACCTGCGCGTCGATGAGAATGGCGAAATGGTTGGCCGCAACGACCCGAAAGGTACCGTTCTCGGTAAGAAGAGCGAGCCGCACAAAGCGAGCGTCGTTGGTGATACCGTTGGCGATCCCTTCAAGGACACTGCCGGCCCGTCGTTGCACGTCGTGATTAAACTGCTCAGCACCATCACGCTGGTACTGGCACCGCTCTACGTCTTCTTGCACCCGTAAGCGTCAGTCAGAGATCAATCGACAGCAAACTCGCCCGGCCTTACATGTAAAGCCGGGCGTTCTCTTTGAGAGGAAAACCTATCCGCGAATGGAGACAAATCAAGTTTGCCCTGAGTGTGGAGCAATCTGACAGTCAGGACTACTTTTTATCAAATCGCGGCGTAAGACCGCCGCCTTCATGCGCAAGGAGACAAGCCGCGCTACCCGCAGGCAGAGAGTTCGCTTCACAAGCCAGTTCCCTTGACATTGATGCACTCCAATGGTAGACTTATTCTCGTTCTTCGCACACGGACAACCGAAGAGTGTTTGGGCGTTTCGCGGTAAATCGTTCCCGCGAGTAAAAGCACTCGCGTTCCACAATGTCTGGTGTGCCAATCGTTGACATGGACAGTGGGTCACTCCCTTCCATCGAGATTGCAACGAACCCTGGCCTGGAAGAGGCCAACATGGGGCAACCTGCGTCGAAGCCCCTGCCTGAATGCATGGGGTACTTCACCAAATGCTCGCCTGGGAACACGAAAACCCGGCGAACTGGGCAGCGCTATCACCTGCAACATCCGAGTTTGTACT
>DASTKD010000502.1:0-3511 GCA_035716135.1 Ktedonobacteraceae bacterium | reverse complement strand
CTCCCAACTCCATCGTGGCCTCCAAGCCCGCCGAACTGCTGGTCAAGGGCGGCGAACCGCTGGAGAAGCACCAGGAACTGACTCAGGGCTGGAACGGCGAGCACCCCTGGGAGATGGACTATCAGATTTAATTGTTCTCAGGAGTATGTATGGTCTTCTCCTGTACCGTTCTCAGTTTTCACATATATCGTCGTATTACTTTCTCATTCGGCTCGTTCCTTGATTCCAATCAGCCGCGCCGAATTGGCGATAACTGGAATAGAGGAGAGTTCATGCAGCAACGCGCCTGTCACCGGGGCAAGAATGCCAGGAATGGCAAGGCCCACCGCAATAGCTAGCACACTCAGCGAGAAGATTAGGTTCTGCTTGATGGCTCGCATCGCTTGTCGGGAGAGACTTAGCAAGTGGGGCAGCTTCGTCAGGTCATCAGACAAAAGCGCTATCTCTGCTGTCTCAATCGCGACATCTGTGCCACCTAATCCCATCGCCACACCCACGTTGGCGGTTGCCAGTGCAGGCCCATCGTTGACACCATCACCCACAAAAGCGACATTGAATCCCTGAGCCTGGAGCTGCTTGACAATCTCGACTTTCTGCGCCGGGAGAACTTCGGCATGGACTTCACTGATGCCCAGTTCTCCGGCGATACGCCGGGCAGTCACGGTGTTGTCGCCAGTGACAAGTACAGTGCGAATCCCCAGTTTCCTCAGTTGTGTGATAACCAGGCTAGCCTCTGGTCGCAAGGTATCCTCAAGAACGAGCAGCCCGATGACCTGCCTGTTCTTTGCGACCAGAATCACGGTGCGTCCCTCCGCGGCAAGATTACTAGCACGAGTCAGAACAACAGGATCAACAATAATGCCCTGCTCGGAGAGCAGTTGCGGTCGACCAACGACGACCTCATCGCTTTCGATATGTACCCGTACACCCAGCCCCGGTAATACAGTGAACTCCTCCGGGTCTGGAACAACTACCTTATGTGCGATGGCCGCCTGCACCAGAGCGCGTCCCAGTGGATGTTCACTCAGCTTCTCTGCAATAGCAGCCAGACGAAGCAGTTCGGTCTCGGTCATCTGCTGAGAAGTTGGCTCAATGGTAGTGAGCCTGGGCTGACCAAAGGTGAGCGTTCCCGTCTTGTCGAAAGCTACCGCGGTAACTTTCGCCATCGCCTCAATGGTGGCACCTTTCTTGACCAGGCTTCCTCGCAGTGCGGCATTGCCAATGGAGGCAACGAGTGCCGTTGGGGTGGCAAGCACCATTACACAGGGGCAGAAGACAATGAGGATGGTAATAGCTCGCAGAATATCGCCACTCCACCACCAGACCAATGTCCCCAGGATGAGCGCGGCAGGCGTATAAAACTTAGCGTAGCGGTTGAGGATGCGTTCAATAGGAGCTTTTTGCTCCTGGGCTTCCTGGACCATGCGGCGAATCTGGCCCAGGGTCGTCTCCGTCCCTACCCTGGTCGCACGCACTTCAAGCGCTCCCACCTCATTGAGCGTTCCTGCATACACCAGGTCTCCCACCTGCTTTTCTACCGGGAGGCTCTCCCCGGTAATGGCCGCCTGATTGACCGAAGCCGTTCCCAGTGACACGGAGCCATCAACGGGAATGCGATCCCCGGAGCGGATCAGCACCAGATCATCACTATGTACCTCCTCTAGAGGAACCACGCAATCCTCGCCGTCGCGCCTGACAGTTACCCGGTCAGGAAGCAGCCTGGAAAGCGCGTCCAGAGCATTGCCCGCACGAGCGGAAACGAACTCTTCCAGCATCCCTCCCAGCAGCAAGAGCACAGCGACGACCGCGGCGGCAGAATATTGACCGATGATGAGGGCCGCTGCCGTCGCAAAAGAGACCGGAATATCTGCCGTAAAATCGCGCTCGCGTATGCCCTGAATGGCTGACCACCAGATATAGAGAGAGCCGGTCAGAGCCGCCGCCAGATACAGCCAGGTGTGCGCGTGGGCTGAGTTGATAAGTCCATCGGGTGTCTGAATAGTGGCGGCTACCAGCAGTAGAAGACTCGCCAGTGTGAAGAGAGTGCCTGGGTCAAGCAGAAAATCGCGGTAGCGTCCAACGAAGCGTTGTCCCCCTCGCACGCAGGTCGCACACGCACTCTGAAAACGGAGCAGAGCGGAAGATGATGAAGCCATACGGCCTCCTTTCACTGCATATATGCTCAAGTAGTCATATAGTTACTGAAAAAAATAGGGGCAGCCTGGCTCATCTGGACAGCCCCAACAGATATCAAGAAGCATCAAGGATAAAGATGATCGGGAAATCCCTGTCGTACATGATCGACATGGTAATCGGCCTCTTTGAAGAGAGCCGCCACATGATGATCGTCCACCATGTAGTAGATGATATTGCCTTCGCGTTTTGCTTTGACCAGACGGCGATCTCGTAAGAAGCGGAGTTGATGCGAAACCCCTGACGCAGACACTCCCACGAGAATGGCAAGATCGCGCACACACATAGGACGCTGGCTAAGAGCATAGAGGATGCGAGCACGAGTCGGGTCTGCCAACGCCTGAAACGTCTCGACAAGCAGTAAGAGGTGCGCTTCGGGAAGAGCCTCGGCACGCGCAGCCTCCACCGCCTCAGCATTGATAGCTATAAGCACCTCTTCCTTCGCCATATCAATCTCTCCTTTGCTACATGAATATATGCTCATATAGTACTCTATGAAAAGACGGTAGTCAACGCATGTCAGTAAAGCATATATTGGCAAGGAAATGCAGCACCTACGCCAGTATCAATAGGTGAGCAACGTTTCAATCACCATATTCCAGAAGCGGGAAACTTCGAGGCCGTAGCCGACGCGGGCGTTGGGCGGCTTGCCAGTAACGCCGTAGACATCACAGACGGTGCGGCCCGCCGTCAATTCGCTCTGCGTCTCAATCTCGACATGCATGGTGTGTGCTCGCAGGATATGCGGGTCGATGACGGCAGCGACGGCGCAGGGGTCGTGAACGGGCGGCGCGAGGAAGCCGAAGACGGTGCGGTATGTATCGCCGAAGAAGCTGAGCAGGTCGGCGGCAAAGGTTGCCACCGGGCGATGGGCCGAGCGCAGGCGGTTGAGCACCTCGTTGGTTGCCAACGCATGATGCGTGACCTCCAGCGTTGAGACGGTAATCGGGCGACCGCAGGCGAAGACGATAGCAGCGGCCTCCGGGTCGGCCCAGATATTGAATTCCGCCGAGGGCGTCTTATTGCCCAACCCGATAGCGCCGCCCATGAGCGAGATGGCCCGAATTTTAGGGATAATGGCTGGTTCGCGGCTCATCGCCATCGCGATATTGGTCAGCGGCCCGGTCGGAACCAGCGTGATATCCCCGTCCGAGTTCATCAGCAGATCGATCAACAGGTCAACGCCACGCTGCGGCGCGAGTTCGATATCCGGCTCAGGAATGTTCGGCCCATCCAACCCGGACTCACCATGAATCTCCGGTGAGAACCTCGGCGGGCGCACAAGAGGACGCTCCATGCCCATCGCCACCGGCACGTC
>DASTKD010000501.1:0-2576 GCA_035716135.1 Ktedonobacteraceae bacterium | reverse complement strand
AAGAATTGATTCAAGTCGTGCATGGTTTACTGGCTGAGGTGGTAAAGAACGAATGTGCCATCGAATCTCTCTATGTTTTGCTATAAACTCAGTTATGGCTTTTGGTCTTACATCATTTACTTCTAAAATTGCGGGACAAATTGGGTCAGGATTTCCAAAAAGTTTCTCTAAGCAGCCTACAATGAAAAGACGTTGCCTGCTTTGTGGGACGAAATTTACCGCGTCTAGCAGAAACGCATCGACACTATAGCCAAGATTATTCAATGCGAGCATTCCAGACTTAAAATCTTCGCCATTATTTGATGTGAGGAAGCCTGTAACATTTTCTAATAAAACCAGGGGCGGCCTGCGATCGCGCATCTGGTCCAAAATAGTAATAAAGCCCCAGAATGCTGATGAATGCTCGCCTGCTAAACCATCTCTTCCGCCTGCTAAGGATAAGTCATTACAAGGGAAAGACGCAGTAGCCAGTGTAACCGAAGGTACAATACCAGCAGGAATGTTATGAATATCTCCAGGAAGAAAATGCTCATCAGCATTTTTAAACTGTCCCCTGTACATTTCATACTTCTGTTGACTAATATCATTGGCAAACTCAATTGACCATCCTTGCCGTTCCAACCCCATTCTTACAAGACCAATCCCGGCAAAAAACTCTGCAAAAGTTTTATTATGCAATAGAGGTACGAAAGGCAGCAGCCTGGTATCAATCATGCTTATACTCCCAACCTGAAAATGATCCTCCATGCGCAATTATACTTTCTCAAAGGTTCGGTTACAATATAGTAAGGTCATCAATAAGGCGTATTTCTCATAAACTACCATTTGAAGCTATTATTTACTATACCTCACCTAATATACAGAGCCAGCTATCCAGGCGAATACCTGGCTCTGTTATTAACACTCCGCCTCTCTTAGTGCGTCCCCTCCTGCCCCTCCCTCCATCGCAAATTCGGCTTCCTCGCTGCCAGAGCCTGATCCAGCCTCCCAACCGGCGTCGTATGTGGCGCGGTCTTCACAACTTCTGGATTCGTCCGCGCTTCCCCGGCGATCTGGCGCATGACGGTTACGAAGTAGTCGAGGGTTTCGCGGGTTTCGGTTTCGGTTGGTTCGATCATCATGGCTTCGTGGACGATGAGGGGGAAGTAGATGGTGGGAGCGTACATGCCGAAGTCGAGCAGGCGCTTGGCGATGTCGAGCGCGGTCACATCGTGTTCTTCCTTCTGGCGTTCCGCCGTTGCCACGAATTCGTGCTGGCAGGTCTGCGGGTAGGCGATCTTGTAGTCCGACTCCAGTTCGTGCTTCAGGTAGTTGGCATTGAGAATCGCGCTCTGCGAGACGTGCAGCAGGCCATCGGGGCCGTAGGTGCGAATGTAGGTGTAGGCGCGTACCAGCACACCGAAATTGCCCTTGTTGGCGCGCATCTTGCCGATAGAGAGCGGCCCCACGTCTTCCCAGTAGTAGCCCTGCTCGTTTTTCGCGGGCATGGGCCCCGGCAGGAACGGCACCAGGTGTTCCTTCACGCCGATGGGACCTGCGCCGGGGCCGCCGCCGCCGTGTGGGGTGCTGCACGTCTTGTGCAGGTTGAAATGCACCACGTCGAAGCCCATGTCTCCGGGGCGCGTGATGCCAAGCACCGCGTTGGCGTTCGCGCCATCGTAGTAGAGCTGTCCGCCGGTTTCGTGTACCAGCGTGGCGATCTCCGCAATCTTGCTATCGAAGAGACCCAGCGTGTTGGGGTTGGTCATCATGATGGCGGCAATGTTGGCGGCGTTGGCATCCAGCAGCGCCTTGAGGTGATCCATCTCGATGCCGCCAGTTTGCGGGTCGGTCTTCACCTCGACCGAGCGGTAATCGGCCAGTGTGGCGCTGGCGGGGTTGGTACCGTGCGCGTTGTCGGGGATCAGCACGATGTTGCGATGGCTCTGACCGTTGTGTTCATGATAGGCTTTGATGAGCATCAGGCCAGTCAGTTCGCCATGCGCTCCGGCAGAGGGCTGCAACGTCACACGAGTCATGCCTGAGATTTCCGCCAGGTATTGCTCCAGTTCGTAGACCAACTGGATCGCGCCTTGCACCGTATTATCAGGCTGCAAGGGGTGGATATGCGCGAAGCCGGGCAAGCTCGCCATGTCTTCGTTGATCTTAGGATTGTACTTCATAGTGCAAGAGCCGAGTGGGTAGAAGCCTGTGTCCACGCCGAAATTGCGCTGCGAGAGGTGCGTATAGTGGCGCACAATCTCGATCTCGCTCACCTCCGGCAATGGCGCGAGTTCTTTGCGCAGCATGGCAGCGGGAACCATGCTTTCCAGCGCTTCGGTTGGTACGTCCATCGCCGTCATAGTGGCGGCGCGTCTTCCGGGCGCGCCCTTTTCAAAGATCAATGACTCGACGCTTCTCATGCCTGCACCTCCTTCAACGCGGATACGAGGGTATCGATGTCTTCTTTCGTGCGCGTCTCGGTCACGCAGAACAGAATGTCGTTTTCCATGCCGGGATAGTGATTATGCAGCGCGTAGCCACCCAGAATACCGGCCTGTTCGAGATGCCGCTCCAACTTATGCGGCGCAACGGGC
>DASTKD010000500.1:0-7001 GCA_035716135.1 Ktedonobacteraceae bacterium | reverse complement strand
CCAAGCGCCTGCTTGCCGTCTTCAGAGGAACCGGTCGAGGCTCTGCGGGTAGAAATCAGCTCTCGCTTTCCCCAGTCGCGGAGTTGTTGTTCTCCAAAATGAAAAATACTGGCAGCGCGGCTGGTTGTGACGGTTGCCCCGTCACGCGCATCTTGCATATATTTTTGAATGCGTTCCTGCGCGCTTCGTTGCTGCAAATGTAACCGAACGCGCTCTATGTTCTTATCACTGGAGTTCAATGCAATGTGCCTGCTCACCTTTTTCTCCCGCTTTGTTCAACTTAGATGATAATGACCACGACCCGGTATAACATTTCCTGATAAAAACAGTACTCTTCTAATATCATTGTAGCAGATGAAATACATTGAAACGTTTTGAATTAGCGTGGAATAGATAAGTTTATTGAGAAATACTCTGGAAAGCCATCCTTTCCAGAGATTATTGTAACTCAACATGGTGGGAATTGTCAACGGACATTACCTTTTGTACCAGGTATTCTTATGTAACACACAAACTTTACATAATAAACCAGCTTATAGAACTGGACGCAACTCATTGATCGAAGAAAAACGAACCATCTATCTATTTTCTCGTTCTAATCCACTTGCGTTATTAGAAAAACTATGGTATAGTTTTCTTACCTGAAGAATCACCGTGACTATAGGTAGTCACTCCTTTAACAAAACCATTACCTGTTCAGTACTTGTGAATTTGTTGCCGGATAAAGTTTCCTGAATTGCCCTGGTAGAGCGAGAGCGGAGCTGTTTTCTGTAGGCATCCAAATTATGTTGCATGTACTGATCCGGTACCTGGCGAGGTTAAAGGAGAAAATTATGGCTACTGCCACACATCCTGCTTTTGCGCACGACGAAGATTCTGCCTGGTCGGAACTCCGCTCCCGACTCACATTTCAAGTGCGTGGCTGGGTCTACGACAGCCACATCCCTGACTGGCTGGGACAAGAGGATGAGATAACCGACGATATTGTGAGTGAAAGCCTCGAGCATCTTCTTGAACGTCTCATACAAATTAGCGCGGGCAGGGCTGCTCCTATCATTTCCCTTTATCCTTTCTCCAGGCAGGTGGCTTACCACTGCTTCATCGACCAGGTGCGTAAGGATAGCGGAAAGGTACGTTTCTCGCGGATTGCTGCTGAGCATGAAGAGGGTGCGATCATCGGGCTTATCGTGGCCGATATGGAAGATGCTCCCCTGAACACCGTATACTATGAGCAATTTTTCAAGCTTATAGCGCGGGAGGTCGTCACATTTCCCACAAAGCAAAAAGAAGCCATGCTGCGAGATCATGCCAAGCGCGTAATCTCTATGACCAATCCTGTGCCGCTGTTGCGTGCCTATCAGAGCGTAGGCATACGGCTCATGGATTACCTTAACTATGTGTTCACCGATGAGGTCGAAAAACGCCGGCATTCATCAATACTTCACTGTGCGTACCGGCGTCTAGGCCGATGTCCCCTGGTGCAACAGTATATCTCTGACATTGTCAGGAAATCGGCCTGAAAGACATCCACCAGAGGCGTCGCTACTGGCTTTCGATATGGCCGCCGGTCATGAGGATACCCAGTTGTTCCTCGCTGGCGTCGGGCGAGACGATATCGACGATTTTCCCTTCGTACATGACGGCGATACGGTCGGAAAGTGAACGAATTTCGTCCAGTTCGGCTGAGATGAGCAGTACAGCTTTGCCGGCGTCGCGTTGTTCGATGATGCGGCGGTGAATAAACTCGATCGCGCCAATATCGACGCCGCGAGTTGGTTGCGAGGCAATCAGGGCCATAGGGTCCGCGGAAAATTCGCGCGCGATGATGATTTTTTGCTGGTTGCCGCCCGATAATGAGCGAGCCGAGGCTTCGGCAGAGGATGTGCGCACATCAAATTCCGCGATGAGCCGCTTCGCCCACCTGGCGATATTGCGTAGGAGCAAAACGATCTTCTTCCATGAGAATTGCGGCCAGCGCTGCCGCCCCAGGATCATGTTATCCTCGATGGTGTCATTCAAAACCAGTCCGCTGCCGCGCCGGTCCTCCGGGATGTGCGCCAGGCCCACCAGACGTTCTTCCCGTGCATTCAATGTTGTCAGGTCGCTAGTTTTGCCGGCCTGTCCGTCTTTCACCTGGGTAATGGTGATCTTGCCGTCAGTGATCTTACGCATACCGGTGAGAGCTTCAACCAGTTCGGATTGACCATTGCCTTCGACGCCTGCAATCCCCAGGATTTCTCCGGCGTGTACATCGAAAGTGACTCCGTGCAGGGCTTCCAGATTGCGGTCGGAGAGAGCATGTACATCTTCGACGTGCAGCACCACCGGGCCGGGTGTAGCGGGCGTCTTGTTGACGCGCAGCAAGACTTCGCGGCCAACCATCAGGCGCGCGATCTCGGCCTGGTTGGTCTGGCGCGTGACGAGTTCACCAGCGTTTTTGCCGCGTCGCAGCACGGTGATATTATCGGTCAGTTCAAGCACCTCGCGCAGTTTATGCGTGATAAAGATGATGGTCTTGCCTTTCTCTACCAATCCGCGCAGCACTCTAAACAACTCGTTAGTTTCCTGCGGCGTGAGTACGCCCGTCGGCTCGTCCATAATCAGAATATCGGCGGCGCGATAGAGCGTTTTGAGTATCTCGACGCGCTGCTGGAGACCGACCGAGATTTTTTCAATCTTCGCGTCGGGGTCGATAGGCAGGCCATACTGCTTGCTCAAATTCTGGATCAATTCGCGCGCCTGGCGCACGTTATAAAGCGCGTTGGTGCCGCCGGGTTCATGCCCCAGCACAATATTCTCAGCTACCGTCAACGGTGGAATCAGCATGAAGTGCTGGTGAACCATGCCGATACGCTGGCGGATGGCGTCGCGGGGGCCGTGTATCTGCGTCAGTTCCCCGTTGATGTAGATTTCCCCGCTATTTGGACGAATCAACCCGTAGAGAATATTCATCAGGGTCGTCTTGCCCGCGCCGTTTTCGCCGACCAGCGCGTGAATCTCCCCTTTGCGCACCTTGAGATTGACATGATCGTTTGCTACTACTCCCGGCCATGTCTTCGTGATTTCGCGCATCTCCACTGCCAGGGGTGTCGAGCTTTCTTCGGTTGTAGCCAGCGCTGTACTTTCCTGCATTATATTGCTCCTCAATGACTCGATTCTATAACGCGGTGCAAACTTACTCCGATCCGGGTTCGTAGGGAATGCCATCGGCAGCGGGTGGTGTGGTGCGACCAACCAGGCCGACCAGAGCGACCAGCGTAAAAATATAGGGCAGCGTGTTCAGCAAATTTGATATATTGGCGGATGAACCCAGGCCCTGCAAGGCATAGCTAAGGGCTATGCCCAGTCCAAAGATGAGACACGCGCCAGCCGCACCCAGCGGTATATATTTACCGAAGACGACGGCAGCCAGCGCGATAAAACCGCGCCCGTTGGTCATGTTCGGATTAAACACGCCGGCCACACCCAACGCCAGGTAAGCCCCTCCCAGGCCGGAAAGCAACCCGCTACTTACCACGCATAGATAGCGTAGCAGGCGGACGTTGACTCCGGCAGTATCGGCAGCCTGGGGATGCTCGCCAACGGCGCGTATGCGCAGGCCGATGTTGGTGCGGAAAAGCACAAATTGTACAATGAATAACAGCGCTACGGCGACATAGAAGATCACGTTTTGCTGAAAGAACACCGGCCCCAGGAAAGGAATATTTGCCAGAGGCCCCAGAGGAGGGACAGGCAGGCGCAGGCGGTCAGGTAACGAGGGTACGCCAACTGGCACGATCTCAAAGAGCAAATAGCTGGTCAGGCCCAATGCGATGATATTGATCGCCACGCCGCTCACAATCTGGTCGATCTTGAATTGAATAGAGAAATAGGCGTGCAGCAAGGCCATCAGGCCACCCGCGATGATGGCAGCCAGCAAACCGCAGATGACGCTAACAGCGCTGGGCAGGCCGAAATGGTTGACGCCCAGCGTCACCATCACGCTGGCGAACGCGCCTGCCAGCATCATCCCCTCCATTGCGATATTGACGACGCCGCTGCGCTCCGAGATCACGCCGCCCAGAGCCGGCAGGAGGAGCAGCGCGGCAAACTCCAGAGTTGTCTGCCAGGTATTGCTCGAAATGAGCGCGTGAAAAACTACTTGAAAAAACACGTTCATAGCTATATCTCCTTCCGCCTTTCGCCGATTGCGCTGTAATGTCCCTGCTCACTATTATCGCCGTTGACTGTCGAAGCAATGGGCGCGTCTGGTGGCACCAGCAGAGAGGGCTTGCGGCGGGGTCGCAACCAGGGTGGCAGGAGACGCCGGAATATCGGAATGAAATCGGCTGCCATAAAGTAGATAATCAGGCCCTCGAGGATCAGGACGAGATTGGGGTCTACATGCGCAAGGGCTTGCATGTTCGTACTGCCGGAACGTAATCCACCGAAGAGCAGCGAGGAGAGCAGTATGCCGACAGGAGTGGTGCGGCCCAGTAACGCGGCAGCGATGGCATCAAAACCGGTGGGATCGGCGGCGGCGGCGGTCGCGGTCATCTGGTAGCTGAACTGCCCCATCAAATGGAGCGCGCCACCCAGGCCAGAGAACGCGCCCGCGATGACCATAACAAGCAAAATATTACGTTTAATAGGAATGCCAGCGTATTTTGCCGCCTTTGGATTCTGGCCGATCACGCGCACTTCGTAGCCGAAGGTGGTGCGGGAGGTGATAAACCAGTAGATGACAATACAAATGATGGCGATAAAGATGCTGACATCGGCTGTGTAGGAGAAGGTGTCGAGTTTGGGCAGGAACGAGCCGAGCGTATTGTTCCAGAGCGTAGCCACCGAGGGGATGGTAGCCTGAGTGGGCAAAGGGTTGGTCTGGTTTACGCCGAGCGGCGCGGTGAATGGCGGGCCGTCGATGATGTAATCGGTTGCCCAGAAGGCGATCCAGTTGAGCATGATAGTGGTCACGACCTCGTGCGCGCCACGCCATGCTTTAAGAAAGCCGACGATGCCGCCCCACAAAGCGCCGGCCAGAATGCTGGCGATCACCATCACCGGCACTAGCAGCCAGCCGGGCCAGTGGATGTAGGTAAGGCCAATGATGTCAGCCGCCATAGCTCCGGCGGTCATCTGTCCAGCCGCGCCAATATTGAATAATCCGGCGCGAAAGGCGATAGCAACCGACAGTGTGGCGAAGATCAGAGGCGATACCCTGACCAGCGTGTTTGAGATACTGACGGGAGTACCGAAAGAACCGCTAAAGAGCGAGCCATAAGCAGACAAGACATTAGAGAAAGGGTCAAGCGTCTTATTAGGCCAGGTGATTAAAATAACGACTGCGCCCGCGATGATGGCTAGCACGACTGCCAGTACAGGACGGCCTAGCGAGTCTCCGAGGTTGCGCACCCAGGCAGGCATACGTGCCTGTGCGCCCCTTTCGCCTGTTTGAGCCATAATGTTTTCCTCCTGTTTGGGGGATGGCCTTGCCGGTAACATTGAGTGTCAGAAAACTGTTTACTAATCATAACATTAGCCATGAGAAGAAACAAGCATGAGTTTTGAATAGCAGGAGTGGATGTCCTGTTTATTACGTGTTGAACAGAGCGCGAGGGTATATAAAACGAGTCACCTGCAAGGGATGTCGCTATTGAGGCCGTGCGAGCCATGCTTGAAAAGAATCGGGTAATAGAGTAAAATAAGCAACAAAGGCATAATGTTCGATTCATTAGAAGGATTTTGCAATGAATGATGATCGTTCAGAAAGAAGGATTTATCGTAGGAGTCCTGGTAGGCAGTACGGCTACGATTATGATCCGCTGCGCAGCACGCCGCCTGCTGGAAACGGTAGCACATCGTCTGGACGATTATCAGGTACCTCCACTCCTCGCAGCGAGCCGTTGACGGGGAAGGATACGGGGAATATGGGCGGAGGTCCAACCACCACAGGCCCGCTCTCGCCGCGTCCTGATCCGCGCCGCACGCGACAATTGCTGCGCCAGCAGATAATAGCGACGAAATCTAAGACAGGCACGTCAGAAGACACCGGCCACATCGACCCCGACATCAACACGGATTTGGATTTTGAGGAAGAAGAGGAGGTTACATACGCGCGGCCCCGCGAAACCGCGCGCTCGTTCAATCGCCGCCCGGTTTATCCCATACAGCCCCGGCGTTCCATGCCCGTCGAAGACGACGAGGTAGAGCCACCTATCCCTTTTGACGACGAGTTAAACCTGCTCGATCCCGATATGCTCTATGAAGACGAAGTTGATCCACTGGCACATCGCGTCGGTCGCCCCGATTCGGTGCGTCTTCCCGTGACGCCGCGCGACGATCTGCCAGAAACAACCGGTCGTGGGAGACGGCGAGGCATTTCAACAGAGGACGATTTTGATTACGAAGAGGAAGAGCTGGAGGAAAGACCCAGGAAGAAAAAGAAGGGCTTGACGCGGCGCAAGCTGATCGTGGGCGCGGTTCTGGTGGGCGGCGGCGCGGTGGCAGCTTACGAACTGGGGCCGAAGATTCCCCAGGCGCTGGAAAATGCTGGCTCCAACATCGAACATCAAATCCAGGATGCTTTTAATCGCGGCGTAGCGGCAGGCGGAGAGGCAGTGCGCAAGGAACTTATCAACGGTCTGGATACGCTGGAAGGGGTTTCGCTGGAAGGGGCTATCGGCGCGGCAAAGCTGACCCGCGTAGCCTATGATGTGTTTATCTCGCCTATTGTGACGCTGGCCTCGACCATCGCGGACGATTTCCTGCTGGCGCTGCTCAACGCGCTGATTACGGCGCGTAAGTGGCTGGCGCAGATCAATGCCGACAACGCTACCCTGCTGGCTCTGACGAATATTCTCCAGAGTTGGTCAGATCAGGCCAAAAATATGCCTAAGAAGCTGCAAACCATCACCCAGACCGACCTGGACGGGGCGCAAACCTATCTACACGCATTACAACAAAAGATTCAGGCAGAGCAGGCCAAACTCAACGGGCAGACCACGCCGACACCCGGTGCG
>DASTKD010000499.1:0-3262 GCA_035716135.1 Ktedonobacteraceae bacterium | reverse complement strand
AAAGTTGCTTATGTTGCCTGAAAAGGCCCGGATGAGGCTAAGTTTTACCAGCCACGACTCATATACAACCCGCCAAACTTCCTACTAAATTGAACACAAGATAGACAATTGTGTATACTGTTCGACAGAAGGTGATAGTGTCGAGGATATGCAGGCAGTATTCATCAAAATGGGAGGAGTATATTGATGCTGAATCATCCAGATACCGAGCGTCCCATTCCGTCATCGGGTAAGCTGATCTTGCCGGATTTGTCAGAGGAAGAACAGCGCGTAGCGAGCAATCAGCACAGGACGCCATTTGATCCCACGCTGCTCATTCGCCAGAAAACGCCGCCTCCACCAAAGAAAATGTTGCCTAAACTGGCATGGTACTGGCGCAAAGACCCTGCCTACAAGGTCTTTATGATCGCACTGGTCATGGTGGTCGTGGCAAGCGGTTTGTTTATTGCGCTCATCAGCGCTTCTATGAATGGCCGCTCTCCATCGGGCGCGAGCTATTCACAGAATCCGCCCGCCAAAGTGGTCCCGACGGGCAAGGTTGACCTGCATCCCGCTTTCCCCACGCCCGAAGGTGGTAATGGGACGCAGCAGAGCAGCCAGCCACCCGCGCAGAGTACACCCTCATTAGGCTCTACAGCAACCACTCAACCAACGATGCAGCCAGGCGGGCAACTGACTCTCCAGATCACTGGCTATCCGGCGGCAGTGAATAACAATTCCAGGGTTGATATTACCGTCTCCACCAACCAGCCCGGCATATCTGTTTACCTGCAAATTCGCTATAACGTCCAGCCTTCGCGCGGCTTCGCGGGGCCGGGAACAACCGATGCCAACGGCAACGTCACCATTCCCTGGACGGTACTCGTCTTCTCCTTCGGACACAAAAATGTTCAGGCGACGCTAACAGCGGTAGGCACCGACCAGAACGGGCAACACGTTAATTCCGCTCCTGTGGTAATTCAGGTAGTGGCGGGACCAGGAATGGGCTAACCTTCCACCAGTAGGGTCTTGAGAAAAGGGAACAGTGAGGCGGGATTGTCATCCTGAGCGCAGCGAAGGATCTCACGCCGGAGACCGAGATCCTTCGCTGCGCTCAGGATGACAAATGGCGAGGGATGACAGGCCAGATGGGTGCCTTCCAAAAAAATCTCCCGGTGAAAGGCCCGGCTTGCCTCAGCCCGGTTAATGGTGACATTGGCGGCGCGATGCGCGTATAATATGGTAACGCCATGCATGAAATTTGACGAAGGATGCCATATGACGCAAACCGATGAAATCCGCCAGGTGCAGGAGGCCGCGCGCGCTGTTCGCCAGAATGCCAGCAAAGTCATCGTAGGGAAAGAAGAAGTTATTGATCTGTTGATGGTGGCCCTGCTGTGCGAGGGACACGTTCTTTTTGAAGATGTGCCGGGCATCGGCAAAACAATGCTGGCGAAATCGCTGGCGAAATCGCTCGGCTGCTCGTTTCAGCGCATTCAATTTACGCCCGACTTGCTTCCTTCCGATATTACAGGCATTACCTTTTACAATCAGAAGAAAGGCGAGTTTGAATATCGTCCCGGCCCCTTATTGTCTCAAGTCGTGCTGGCGGACGAGATCAACCGCGCTACGCCGCGCACCCAGTCCGCGTTGTTGGAGGCGATGGAAGAACGCCAGATCACCATCGAGCGCGAGACCATGCCACTACCGCGCCCGTTCATCGTAATCGCCACCCAAAACCCGATCGAACTGGAAGGCACCTTTCCCCTGCCAGAAGCGCAACTTGACCGCTTTCTGATGCGCCTGCGCATCGACTATCCCAGCCAGAGCGAGGAACGCCTGATCTTGCAGCGTTTTCGAGAAGAGCAGCCCTTAGAAGATTTGCGACCGGTGCTGGCTGCCGAACGCCTGCGCACGCTGCAAGGTCTGATTCGCCGCGTGCGCGTAGAACCCACGCTCGAAAGCTATATCGTCGAACTGGTAAGAGCCACGCGCCACCACAACGGTGTCGAACTGGGCGTCAGCCCGCGCGGCACACTGGCGCTGTATCGCGCTTCCCAGGCGTATGCAGCAGTACATGGACGCGCCTACATCATCCCCGACGATATTAAGCGTGTAGCGCGGCCCGTCCTGTCTCATCGCATGATCGCCACCAGCCAGACGCGCCTGCACGGGCAGATCATGGAACAGATCATCGAAGAAGTCCTGCATAGCGTCGCGGTTCCGGTTGAGCTATGAACAGAAAGTGGTATTACACGGCTATCGCTGTTATGCTGGTGGGTCTGGTATTTCGCCAGCCACTTTTGTTGCTGCTGGGACTGCTTGCGCTTTTCGTGCTGCTGGTCGCCGACATGTGGGCCAAATATTGTATGCGCAATGTGCGTTACAGGCGCGAACTGAGCGAGCAACGCGTGTTATTCGGCGAAGAAATCACGCTTTCGCTCTCCATTGAAAATGCCAAACTCTTGCCTCTGCCCTGGCTTGAGGTCGAGGAAGCGGTTCCCAGCACCCTGAATTTCAGTGGCAGCAACCTGCGCGTGAGCGTGAGCAGCAATTCGTTTATACTCGAAAGCCTGTTCAGCCTGCGCTGGTACGAGCGGGTAACGCGCCGTTACACAGTACGATGTGCTGCGCGCGGGGTCCACGCCTTCGGGCCAACTACGATGCGCAGCGGCGATGTCTTCGGCTTTCAAAGTCGCCAGGAAGACCTTGCCACTCGTCAGTACCTGCTGGTCTACCCGATGGTAGTGCCACTCGCCCGTTTCAGCCTGCCCGCGCGCCATCCTTTCGGCGATTACAACGCGCCCCGGCGAATGCTCGAAGACCCATCGCGCGTGATCGGTGTGCGCGATTATATGTATGGCGACGACCTGCGGCGCGTCCACTGGAAAGCGACGGCGCGTACCTTACAGTTGCAGAGCAAACTCTACCAGCCAACCACCACCTATACGCTGGTCTTGTTTCTAAACGTGGCCGCGCAACTGGACGTGCATTACGGCATCCATCCCGAAATCCAGGAACTATCGATCTGCGCGGCTGCTTCCGTCGCCAACTGGGCGCTCGATGAAGGATTGGCGGTCGGCCTGTTTGCCAATACAACCATGTACATGCCGGAACTGGGTATGTCATTGCCTGCTGAGCAGGACAAATCGGGAGAAAATGCTGTCAGCGTCGAAAGCATTGTGGCGGAACAGTTGAAACGTCGCCGTATTCACCTGCCGCCCTCCAGCAACGAGGAACAGCGCCGCCGCATCATGGAAACGCTGGCGCGTGTCCAATCCTA
>DASTKD010000498.1:0-10392 GCA_035716135.1 Ktedonobacteraceae bacterium | reverse complement strand
CCCTACACCGAAGCGATTGCAAAGACGTATAGGGTAGGGGCGGGGCTTGCCCCCGCCCTGGTATCTGTCATTCGGGTGACGCTCTGCTTAACCAGATTTCTTAGTTGTTGAACAACTGGCCCAGCGTTCCACCGATGTTGCTGGTGCCGCCCGCCTGTTGAGCGCCTTCAGCGGTTGGTGGATGGTAGGTCATGGACTGCAAGCCGAGACGACCGGGGCCGGTGAAGCGGTTGAGTATGATCGACGCGCCGGCCATCATGCCGCCAATCGCGCCGAAGATACCGCCGCCGCGCTGCGAGCCGGCAACGGTGGTCACGGTCATCTGCACCGAGGGATCTTTCCACAGCCACGCGCCCGGCTCAACGTCCAGCGTCTCGCCAGGAGCCAGCGTCTTCTCAAAGACGTTGCCGTAGCCGTGCAGGAGTACGATGCCTTCGCCGCCGCGACAGGTGAACTGGTCGATGAAGAGACCGGTGCGGCTGAAGAGGATGTTGGCCGCGCCCTGCATGAAGGTGAAACCGTAGTCAACATTGCTGGTGGCAACCAGGAACTGATGCTCGCGCACCTCGACCATCTGGCCGGGCTGCAGGCGTAACGCCACGATCTGGCCTACAGAGTCGCGCGAGAAGGAGATGTTGCCAGGTCCCTGCGCCTCGGTAATGAAGATTTGCAAACCAGCGAAGAAACGTCTCGCCATGCCCTTGAGCGATTTGAAGCCGATCTGCACGCCCGGATGCTTCCAGAGCAGGATGTGATGCTCAAAGTAGATGGTGAGCTGATTGCCAAGCATAATATCGACTACCGGCACCAGTTCGCCATCAATCGAAATGACCATATCAGCCACTTTTAGCGGGCTTTTGGGGTTGTGCAGTTCCGCTTTAGGAACCTGCGCGCCGAAGACGCTGTTGCTGGAATATTCTTCATACTGGTTGGGCGGGATATAGCCGCCATCCGGCATAGGCGTACCGCCGCCGTACTGGCCCGGCGCGCCATATTGGCTCGGTTGAGAAGGCGGTGGCGGCGTAGGCTGCGCCCCTACATTCATGGGCGAGCCGCAAACGCCACAAAACTTGATACCATCAGCGACCTGGCTTTGACAACGGGGACAGATCATCTATTGACCTCCTTAGTCTGGCACATAACTGCTTTTCGGGTCTGTTGAGTATATCGTATCGAACTGCTTAAAAACAGCCAGCAATCCATGATAAACATAACAGTAACCATTTAGAAAGATAATACCACAACTTTGCGCGTTGGCAAGAGAAAACAGCCACATTTTCGATCTTAAATGAAAAGGTTTCTGCGGGTTGGTGGCCGCAAGCCACCAACCCGCAGAAACCTTTTCTCTTTCAAGCCGCCGCGGGCGGCAAGAGAACGTGCTTATCGGGTCAAACGTATGAATGTAAGATTACTTAGAGGACGAAGCTATCGGCCAGCGGGCTGCGGCTCGTGCCATTCTGCTTATCACCCATGCCACTGACAGCCTGCTGCCCGCCTGTCTGGCGGGACACGTAGCTGCTGCCGGACTGCGTGTTTTGCAGGCTCTGCAAGCTTTGCAGGGTGGCCTGTGACTGCGCGCTGGGCGACATGCCGCCGGCGGGATCGGTTGCAAGCTGAATTGTCTTGCCATCGATAACGACTGCCATGCCGATGCCGCGCCGCAAATCGGCGATCTGACGGCGAAGTTCACGGTTCTCAGCCTCTAAAGCGTCCATCAATTTTTTTTGCTCAAGCAGCATCTGTGCGATGCCTTCAAATCCTGCACTTGCAGCGCGATCCATCATGGATTCCTCCTGCGAATATGGTGTACCCATTAATTCCAAAACAAAATCTCCCAACACTGCGCCACGCCCTCCCAATTGCTCACATACTCAACTTAAAAGATGTACGACGCGATCCCAAATGGCCCCCGCGACGCCCGTTTTGGGCATTGCGGGTAAATCCTCCATCGTCCCATCGGCATGAAAGATATATACCTTATTGGTCTCTGATCCAAAGCCGCTATCCGAGCGGCTTACATCGTTAGCAATGAGTAAATCCAGGCGTTTGGCAGCTAGCTTGCCGCGCGCATAGGTTATCACATCGCTTGTCTCAGCGGCGAACCCTATACGCACTAATCGCCGCCGATGCCTATCCTCACCCTGAGTGCCTTCCGCGCCCTCAGGCCGTCTGGATGCAGCCGCGAGTTCCCCCAGGATATCCGGGTTGCGCGTAAGGCGTAAAGTAAAACCGCCCTCCGAATCCACCTCTTGCGCCCCCTTCCCCTCCTTCTTCAGCTTTTGTGCCGCCACTTCAGCCGGACGATAATCCGCCACAGCCGCGCTCATCACCAGCACATCGGCCTCTTGCACCGCGTCAAATACCGCGTCGCGCATTTGCAGCGCGGTCTCGACTCTCCTCACATTTATCCCGTAGGGCGCATCCAACGCGACGGAGCCGGAGATCAAGATGACATCCGCGCCGCGATCACGCGCTTCCGTTGCCAGGGCGTAGCCCATCTTGCCAGACGAGCGATTGCCCACGAAACGTACCGGGTCGATTGGTTCCTGGGTGCCGCCAGCAGTCACGACAACGCGCCGACCCGCCAGGTTCCCATTACGCCCCAACACAAGCTGTATGGCTCCGAGTAGTACGCTTGTATCAGGAAGCCTGCCCATGCCTACTTCCCCGGATGCCAGGCGTCCAACTTCTGGCTCAATAATGAATGCCCCGCGTTCCCGCAGGACTGTCAGATTGGCCTGGGTCGCTGAATGTGTATACATCGTGTGGTGCATCGCCGGAGCCAGCACGAGCGGCGCTTTCGTCGCCAGCGCTACAGCGGTCAGCATGTTGTCAGCGATGCCGTGCGCCAGTTTGGCGAGTGTATTTGCCGTTGCCGGTAGGACGATCAGCGCCTCCGCTTCCTCGCCCAGGGCGATATGCGTCTCTGCCGCGCGTCCCGACGGTTCCCACAGGTCGGTGTAAACCGGTCGATGGCTCATCGTCGAGAACGTCAACGGGCGAACAAATTCTTCGGCCCGTTCCGACATAATCACATCGACCAGCGCGCCCGCCTGTTGCAGGCGGCTGACCAGTTCCACTGCTTTATAGGATGCGATCCCGCCACATATTCCGACGAGTACACGTCTGTTAAGTAACACTGCTTGCCTGCTCGCCCTCTTCAATCACACCGTGTGATTCAAGGATATTGCAACAATAGCATAGAATGACACGATTTAACAAGAAATCACCAGGAAGTACCACCTATGCTCGCACATCCTTTCGTTTGAGGAAGAAAGCGGTCAGGATGCCCAGGCCGACGATCATGATGAGCAGGGCGGACCAGCAGAGCAGCAGGTGCAGACTGGCTTCGGCCTGCGTATGCGTCGAGAAGAGCGTTCCCTGATAGCTCCAGGAGTCTCCGCCCAGCAGGTCGCCGTGAATACCGACCGAGGAACCGGCGGCAGCCATACCCCAGCGTACCGCGAAAAATGAGCTGAATACCTGTAGGAACGGCCCGTTGATCTGGAAAAGGATGCCAGAGAAGATCACCTGCGGGATCAGGATGATGGGGATGAAGCTTACCGCCCGGTCGTTGTTGGGCGCGAGGGCTGAAAGCGTCAGGCCAATCATCAGGCCAGCCAGCGATGTGAGCGCCATCGTGATATACACTTCCAGCGCGGCTGGCAGAATAATGCCCTGTTGGATGGGCGCGATTGCGTTGACAACCAGCACCAGCACCGCGCTTTGAATGAGGCAGAGCAGGCCGAGTACCGCGATCTTCGAGAACATGTAGGGGGCGATGCCCAGATTGACGGTGCGCTCGCGGCGGTAGATGGGGGCCTCTTTGACGATTTCGCGCGCGCCGTTGATGCAGCCAAACATGGTGGCCGCGAAAGCCATGATAAACAGGTACTTCTGCGCGTCATTGCCGGAGAGCGGCTTGAAGAACGTTGGCAACGCCTGGTTGACGCCGCCTTTTTGAGCCGCGAAAGCGATGCCGCGTGGATCACTGTTCAGGAAAGCTACGACGTTCGCGCAATCGTGGATATTGGGAGGTTGTACCACCACCGGAATATTAATGCCTGATCCGGGCGGGTTCAGGATACAGCCCACCACGTTATAAGGATTAAATGTGCCTGAACCCTTATTTGAGAGCATGAAGAACAGGATCAGCGCGATGATCGGAGCCTGTAGGAGCAAGATCATCAGGTTGACCGAGTCGTTCTTGAGCAGTTCGATGTAGCGCCGCGAGAGCAGCGAGAACTGTCGCCAGGGATTGCCGCGCTTGGGTTGGACGACCTCGGTGGTTTGTAGCTGGCGATTGGCCTGAGTTGCCGGACTGCTCTGCAAAGGCGAGACGACGAATTGCTGGAAAAGCGGTGAGGCTTTGAAACGCGCCTCGGCCTCGGCTGGAATGTTGGGATTCTCGTCGGTCGGCTCCAACGCGCTATAAATTTCGGCGAAGTCGGTTTTGCCGAAATAGGTTTTTGCTTCGTTGGGTGGCCCGAAGAAAACCAGGCGACCTCCCTGTGCCAGGAAACAGATGTAGTCGCAGGCATTGATGTTATTGGTGGCGTGTGTCACCAGGATGATGGTGTGGCCCTTATCGGCCAGCTTGCGCAACAGGAACATCATCTTGCGGTCCAGGCCGGGGTCGAGGCCCGACGTTGGCTCGTCCAGAAAGAAGACGCTGGGGTTCGCCAGCAGTTCGAGCGCGATAGAGACACGCTTGCGCTGCCCGCCTGAGAGCTTGCTGACTAGCAATTTGCGGCGGTGCTTCATCTCCACATCGTCGAGTACTTCATCGATGCGCTGTCGCACCTGCTCCTCAGTGAAGTCTTCGGGCAGGCGCATACGAGCGGTGTAGTAGAGGGCGCGTTCAACGGTGAGGTCGCGGTGGATGATGTCATCCTGTGGCACGTAGCCAAGTTGCGTGCTAAAAGCGGCCAGGTGATGGTAGTAGTCCTTGCCGTTATAGAAAACCGCGCCTTTCTGCGCCGGTCGCAGGCCGTTCAGCGCGTCCATCAGAGTCGATTTGCCCGCGCCGGAGCCACCTACCAGGGCCACGAACTTGCGCGGCGGGATGGTGAGCGAAATATCGTTGATGAGGACGGTTCTCTTGTTGCCCTCTTTGATCAGGCTCAAAGCATCGATGCGGATGCCACCGCTTTCATCGCGCTGGGTTAATTGAGTGCCGGTATAGGTCAGGTTGAACGGGCCGATGCGAATTTCGTCACCCGGCTTCAACATCTGGTTGTTGGTGCGCTGTCCATTGACGTAGACGTGGTTGGTGCTGCCCGTATCAACAAGACGGTAGCCGCCCTGCGCCTGCTCGAGACGGGCATGACGACCGGATACCTGCGGGTGATTGAGGACGACCATATTGTCGGTCATACGTCCAATGGTGATGACGGGCGCACCCAGTGGGATAGGGCGTATCTCTGGCACGAAATCTTGTGACGCGCCGCTGCCGTCATTGTACGAGATTGTCACCAGAGTACCATGTTCATCGCCGATACGGAAGAAATCGCCACGCGCCAGCGGTTTTCTAAATGCCTCGTCGCCCTTGATATGACGGCCCTGATAGATGATGCCGTTCAAGGTGCGCCCCTGGCGCGCCTGTGGGTGAGGATGAATAAAGACGTACTGATTGCCCTCGCGCACAATCTGCGCGTGGAAGCCAGAAACCACCTGCTCGGTAATAACGACATCGTTGGATGGGTCGCGCCCAATATTGATGACATCTTTGGTCAGTGGCAGCGCCAGTTTATTGGAATGAACGTTTGACACGACCTCAATCGAAGCCTTACCGGCGGCAGCCCCAGGCGGCACTGGTTCCGTGTAGTAGGGCGCATTGAGCGACGGCTGCATACCCGCGCCCGGCACCTGCGCTCCGACGGATTGATAGGACGGAGACGAGGCGTAGGGAGGTGACTGCGGCGGGAAAGGTGCCTGCGCGAAGGATTGTTGTGGTGGCAATGGCTGCGATTGCGGTCTCGGCGGAAAAGATGGCTGCGCGAAGGACTGCTGCGGCACCACAGGCTGATTATAGGACGGCGGAGCGGCAATCGCCCCATGCATATCAGACGAAGACGCAGGCGCGGCATGGAAGAGGAAAGTGATTACGCCACCCAGGCTAATCTCATCGCGGTCATTAATGGGACTGCTTTGCACCTCGCGCTTATTGACGGTAATGGTATTGGTTGGCGCGAGTTTTTCAATACTCCACTGTCCATTCGTATTCACCAGCCGGGCATGTTCGCGCGAAACGGTCTGATCTGAAAGCACGATGTCGTTTTTAGGCTCGCGCCCAATCGTGATGACCGACTTGCTGATCGGAAAGGTGCGCCCCGCCATTGAGCCAGTAATAAAACTGATCGAACTCAAATCCTGCGACCTGTTTACTACGTCCATACTTTTTGCTCCTCGCTGCATAGCCATCGATATTGAGCAATTATACTGTAGTGTTCCGTCGCTGGCAATAAGCAAAATGGGTGAGTCGCAGGGTCTGTGAATGATTGCCAGGAAGGGTGGGGATAGGGAAAGGGCAAAGGCGACCGCAAGGGTCGCCTTCCTCGCCACCATCGCCATAATTCGCAAACCCTGTGGGTGAGGTAAAGTTGTGCTATACTAAACCATATTTCGGGTCTTCTTATATGCAATTTACCAGGAAAGGAATAATCTATGGCTGAACGTGGAGAATCCTCTGTATCACGTGGAGATGCAACGCTGTATGACGATATCGTCGTGCTTGATGTGAGCAGCAGCATTCGCGGTATGCATTGCGCGAAAATGTTTGGCGATTATGGCGCGGAAGTGATACTGGTCGAGCCGGTGGGTGGCAGCGCGGCGCGCCAGGTCGGCCCCTTTGCGGCTGGCAGAGAGGACCGCGAGACCAGCCTGCATTTTATGCACCATAACCGCAACAAGAAAAGCGTCGCGCTGAACCTGCACACAGAGCGCGGGCAAGAACTCTTGCGCGAACTGGCGCGCGGCGCGGACCTGCTCATCGAAGACTGGCCGGTAGGAACATTAGAGGCGTTGGGACTGGGTTTCACGCAACTCCACGCGCTCAACCCGCGCCTTGTGGTCTGCTCGATTACAGGTTTCGGGCAGAGCGGCCCCTACGCGGGGTATAAAACCAGCAATATCGTGGAAGATGCGATGGGGGGACTGATGGGCATCACCGGCCCTGCCGACAGGCCACCTACCATGACGGGGGCGCAGCAGGCCGAACACATCACCGCTATGCACGCCGCCTATGCCTGCGCCGCCGCCCTGCTCTACCGCGAACTGCATGACGAGGGCCAGCATATCGACGTATCGGCCCAGGATTGTGTGGCTTCCGTGCTGGAAAATGCTATCGAGCAGTACACCTATACCGGCGTGGTGCGCAAACGCTCCGGTAGCCGGCATGGCACGGCGTGGCCCTGCACCGTTTTCCCCTGCAAAGATGGCTACATTGGTATGTGCTGCACGCAGGGCAAAGAGGTACGCGCCGCGGCCCTGCTGTCCGAAGATTTTGCACTGGCGGAAGACCCGGTACTGGAAAACACCTTTGAGCGGCGCTCGCGTGCCGACGAATTCGAGCCGCGCCTGGTGGCCGGTTATATGAAGTATGGCAAGTCCGAGCTATTTCACAAGGGGCAAACGCTGGGTTGCCCCATTGGCATGACGAGCGACGCGCGCGATCTTGCCACCGACGCGCACCTCAACGAAATCGGCTTCTTTGGAGAGTTCGCGCATCCGGTCATCGGCCCATATAAAGATATTGCCGCTCCCGTCTATATGACCGCGACGCCCGGCGTGATGCGCAGCGCGGCTCCTTTGCTCGGCCAGCATACTTCCGAAGTCTTGTCGCGGCTGAACCTGAGCGAGGCGGAACTGGCAACGCTGAGCGCGGACGGCATTATTTAAGAGAGGAGAGCGAGATGTTAAAGGATGCACTGGCAGGGTTTCGCTGCGTTGATTTCTCCTGGGTTTTCGCGGGTCCCTACTGCGGCCAGTTGCTGGGCGACCTGGGCATGGAGATGATTAAGATCGAGTGCCGCAAGCGTATGGACGTGGTGCGCATGTATCCGCCGTTCGCCTTCGAGGACCGGCGGCTCAACTCTAGCGGCTACTGGAATACGCACAACCGCAGCAAGTACAGCATCAACCTGGATATGAAGAGCGAGAAGGCGCGCGAAATCATCATTCGCCTGATCGCTATGAGCGACGTGGTACTGGAAAATTTCAGCGCGCGCGGCATGAAAGCTATCGGCTTCGATTATGAGCGCCTGCGCGAGATCAACCCGCGTATCATCTATTGTTCGATGGCGGGTTTTGGACATCGCGGTCCCTATAAAAACTACGTCGCCTATGGCCCCATGCAGGAGTCGCAGGCGGGTATCGTCAACCTGACCGGCTGGCCCGATGGCGAGCCTTCGCGCGTAGGTACGAGCTATCCCGACGCGGCGGCGGGTGTCAGCGCGGCCTTCGCCGTCGCTTCCGCGCTGCGCCATGTGAAACGCACGGGTCAGGGGCAGTGGATCGACCTGGGACAGACCCTGACGGCTGCCGCGCTGACAGACACCGCCGTGATTGAATATACCGTCAACGGCACTATCCAGCAGCGCAACGGAGACTCGCATCGTTTCTTCGCGCCCCACAACGTCTATCCGTGCAGTGGCGAAGATCAATGGTGCGCCATCTCCGTTGAAAACGACGCCGAATTTGCCGCGCTGGCTGCCGCCATCGGGCAACCTGCTCTGGCCCAGGACGCGCTCTACGCCACGAACGCGGCGCGTATCCAGCACCGCGAAGCTCTGGATGAGATTATCAGCGCCTGGACGGCTCAGTTTGACCATTACGAGGTCATGCATCGCCTGCAAGCGGCTGGCGTGGCGGCTGGCGCGGTACTCAGTACGGGCGAGTTTGTGGCCGACGAACATGTCCAGACGCGCGGCTTCATGGAGCAATTCGATCACCCGGTAGTGGGCGAGAAGCTCTATCCCGGCGTCCCTTTCAAAATGTCGCAGACACCGGGTCGCATTCATCGTCCCGCCCCTCTGCTGGGCGCGGACACCGAATACATCTTCAAAACGCTGCTGGATATGAGCGACGAGGAGATCAAACAACTGGACGACGAGGGGATACTGGTGTGAGTGAGTAATCATATTACCTGTGGGGTACAATGGGCTAGCCCACTGTACCCCACAGGTAATATTTGTGCTATAATATATCTGAGTTGGCAGGTCGGATTTATTTTTATCCTGAACCAGGACAACCGGAACTAGAGAAGAGTGGGCGCGGTGAATGCGCCTCCAATGAGGATAGCTGATATGGCGGATACAATTACAGACACGATTACATCTGAAATGATTATTCATGATGTGGTGACAAGGCATCCTGAGACGGTCAAGGTTTTTCACGGGCATGGCCTGCCATGCACCGCCTGCGCCGTTGGCTCGCGTGAAAGCATCGCTGGCGGCGCGAGGACACATCGCTTTACGCCGGAGAAACAGGCGCTGCTGGTCAAAGATTTGAATGCAGCCGTTAAGGGCGAGCCAACCTCCGTTGCGCCGAAAAAAGCCCCGGTCGGGCGCGGTATACCTCTCTCGATGGCTCCTGCCGGTAAGGACGGCAGCATTAAGCAGGTAATCGCTGTTATGAGCGGTAAGGGCGGCGTTGGTAAGTCGCTTGTGACCGGTTTGCTGGCGGTCTCGCTGCGGCGGCAGGGATTGCGCGTGGGCATTCTGGATGGCGATATTACCGGTCCCAGCATCGCGCGTATGTTTGGCACGAAGGGCCAGCCTATGAAGTCCGCGAGCGGCGGCATCGACCCGTTGACCAGCCTGGGCGGCATCAAGGTCATGTCGATGAACATGTTCCTCGAAGAAGAGAGCCAGCCCGTCGTATGGCGCGGCCCTATGGTCTCCAGCGCCATCAAGCAATTTTATAGCGATGTGGACTGGGGGCGGCTGGATTACCTGCTGGTTGACTTGCCTCCCGGCACCTCGGATGCGCCGATGACGGTCTTGCAATCGCTGCCGGTGGACGGTATTGTCATTGTCTCATCTCCGCAGTTGCTGGCAACGATGGTGGTGAAGAAGTGCATCAACATGGTGCAGCAGCTCAAAGGCGTCATTGTGGGCGTGGTAGAGAATATGTCGTACTTTGATGCCCCCGGCGGGGAACGCTACGAGATATTCGGCTCCAGCAATGGCCCCGAACTGGTCGATATGACCAACGCACCTTTACTGGCGCAACTGCCCATTGACCCCGGCCTGACCGAACTGTGCGATGCTGGCCGCGTCGAGGAGTATCATAGCGCCGCCTATGAATTGCTGGCCGAGAACTTCATCAAAACGCTGAAGATCAAAAGGTAAAGGTAATAAGCAGGCAGCCAGATTGCGCGGCGAAGCCGCG
>DASTKD010000497.1:0-4379 GCA_035716135.1 Ktedonobacteraceae bacterium | reverse complement strand
GATCTTCGACAAAATCCATCAGGATGTGCTATACCAGCTAATGGTGACGGTGGGGGTATGGATGCGGCCCAGCAGGTGGTAATGGCTATCGAGCCATTGTTGCGCGACGCGTGCCTGAGCCGCCGCCGCGTCGGTGGGAACGCGCCCGACGATATAGAAGAGGCGCGGGTGGCGCGCGGCATAAGCTGACAAGGCGTGAGGGTCAACCGCCGCGTTGGAACCCGTCGCGGGATCGACCGGGCCAAAGTTTTCCCAGGAGAACGCGCCCGGCGAGTCGCTGGTAAAGTGCGTCCCGTTCGGGTAGGCGTGCAGGTAGTACTCGACGGCAATCTGGCAGCCCTGTTGCACGTCATTATCGAAACAAACCAGCCCATCGCCCGGCTGCGAGCGCTGCTCCAGCCAGTGTACGGTCGAGTTCCAGTCCTCCACCTGAGCGCTTCGATAGTATACCGGAACAAGGTAAAGCGCGATCAAGAACAATCCCACTACCAGCGCAATCTGTACGCCGCGCCAGCGCAGCGCGAAAACAGCCAGCCCTACCAGCAAAAAGAGGGGCGGCAGCACAGTCACAAGGTAGCGCGTCGAAAAGAGGCGAATCGAACCCTGCGAGACGATGAAGCTGCTAATAATCGGCACAAAAAACCAGCAGACCAGGGCGAAAGCAACCGGCAAAAGCTGTTGTATCTTCTGTTCGCTCTGCTGGTCGCCAGGACGATAAAAGGTGACGCTTTGCAACAACGGTCCTGAATCTGACATATGCGGCAGCAGGGCGATCAGCAGAGCGCAGAAGCAGCCTACGAACAGGATGAGCAGGTAAAGATTGCTACTGGCGGTAATCAACTGGAAAAGCGCGACCACTTCATGCAGGTGCGGCACAGGCAGCCAGCCCGTCTTCGGTCCCTGCAAACTTTCCAGCAACATCGGGATTATCAGCACGCCAGTCAGTAGCAGGCTTGCGATAAAGGGGCGCAGGCGACGACGCGCCACGGCACGCCAGGGGCCGGGCAGGAGCAGCAGACCGCCGAAAGCCACGACCTGCGCGACGATAATCAAAATGCTGAACAGGTGCGCGTATACGGCCAGCGTGTTCGCAACGATGAAGCAGGCCCACCAGCGTTTCGTATGTGTCTCACGGGTGAAGAGGGCAAACAGGGCATACCAGGCGATGCAGGTCAATAAGAGTTGCAGGCTATAGGTGCGCGTTTGCTGCGCGTAGGTCAGTTGCAAATAGTTGAGGGTAAAGAGGCCCGCGCCCGTGATCCCAGCCACCAGCCCCAGGTAGCGTCGTCCCAACAGGAAGACCATCACCGAGGCGAGCGCGGCAAATATCGCCGAGGGCAGGCGCACTACCGCCTCGACCGGATTGAAGCCGAGCAGTCCGGTCAGCCCCAGCCAGAAGTGCAGGAACAGGTAATACAGTTCCATATTTGGCTCAGGCCCCCAGATGATGTGCCACAACAGGGGCAGAGGCTGCCGCGCCAGTTCAACCGAGAAGGCTTCGTCAAACCAGATGCTCGGCGTACCCAGATTGTGCAGGTCAAAAACCAGCGCTGCGCCAAAGACCAGCAGGCACAGCAGCCAGTTTGAAGCCAGCACTCGTAAGAGTCGCTGCCGACCCGTAGACGTTATGGCATCGCGCGGCCCGCCCTCAATGCTGGTCTCCGCGTTCTGTTGTCGTATATCGCCCGTCTGAGCCATGTTTTTCCTGTATCCGTAGCATTCGTTTATATTGTCTTGTTTAGAAAACGTTCCTGGGAAGTCGCTTGTAACAAAGCGCTCTTAATCTGGTATAGCATTACGCTTTCTGTTATAATAGCGGGGCAATCAAATGAATTTATGCCATTTTTTACAATTTGCCTGCGCTATGACGAGCCAGGGCGACCGCAAGGGTCGCCCTTACCATACTTCGATGAGACGTGTGGTGGTTGGCTCGTCTATGGTAGGGGCGACCCTTGCGGTCGCCCTGGTATTCTTAATGTGGAAGAGAAGGACTAGAGCTATGCCAGAACAATATAAAGCACTGCAAGGTTTCAAGGATATACTGCCCGACGAGCAACCCTACTGGCGCTTGATCGAGAAGACGGCGGTAGAGGTGACTGAACTGTATGGATACCGGCGCATCGAGACGCCGACCGTCGAGGAAACGTCGCTGTTCAGCCGCACTACCGGCGAAGGCACCGACATCGTTGACAAAGAAATGTACAGCTTCAATGATCGCCCGGACAAGGAGGGACGCAGTACTAATCTTTCGCTGCGACCAGAAGGCACGGCGGGTGTTGTGCGTGCCTATCTTGAACACGGCATGTTCCAGCTTGCGCAGCCCGTCAAACTGTACTACCTGCGCGAGCCGATGTTTCGCCATGATAAGCCGCAGGCGGGGCGCGTGCGCGAGCACCACCAGTTCGGCTGCGAAGCGCTGGGCGAAAGCGACCCTGCCGTCGATGCTGAGATGATTGGCCTGCTCTTCCAGTTTTATACCAGCATGGGCCTGCGCAACCTGCAGGTCTCTCTCAACAGCATTGGAGACCGCAACTGCCGCCCGCAATACCTCGAGCGCTTGAAAGAGTACTATCTGCCTCTGCTCGATACATGCTGCGACGATTGCCAGGTGCGCTTTTATAAGAACCCCCTGCGCCTGCTCGATTGCAAGGAACCACAGGATCAGGCCAAGATTGCGAACGCGCCCAAAATCGTCGATTACCTGTGCGAGCCGTGCCGCGAACATTTCTCGGCGGTCAAGCGCTACCTGGACTTCTACGAAGTGCCTTACCAGCTCGCCCCATTGCTGGTGCGCGGCCTGGACTATTACACGCGCACTGTCTTCGAGGTAATCTCGACCGCTAATAAGCAGACCCTCAACGGCGGCGGGCGCTATGATGGGCTGGCCGAAATCCTGGGCGGCAAACCTACGCCCGGCATCGGCTTCGCTACGAGTTTTGAACGCATCTTTCTGGAACTGAAACACCAGAAGGTTGTACCGCCGCCAGAGGCTCGCCCGCGCGCTTATGTGGTCTACTTCGGCAAGAGTGCCGAGATGAAAGACGCGGCAGTACAAGTCGTGGCTGAACTACGCCATGCCGGTATCAAGACCGAGATGGGCTACGGCGACCGCAGCTCAAAATCGCAGATGAAACAGGCCAACGCCTCCGCCTCCGCCTCCGCCATCCTGATCGGCGAAGACGAGATGGCAGGCGGCTATGTGACGGTGCAAGACCTGCACGCCGACAAGGACCTGGCGTTGGAAGCCAAACAGATCAGGGTGCAACGCAATGTACTGATTGCGCACCTGCTCAAGAGCAAATGATGGAATGTCACTCCTGCCGCTCAATCTCCGGCGAGAAACGCATCTCGCCCGGTCCGTTCATCTACGAGGGTGCATACTGGCTGGTCGATCACGCCTACCCAACCTCGCACCTGGGCTGGCTGGTTATCGTACTCAAAAGACACGCCGAAGCCTTGCATGACCTGAGCCGCGCAGAATTCGCCGAACTGGCAGAGATTCAATACAAACTGGCCCAGGTCATGCGCCAGGATACGCATGTCGAAAAAGAGTACACCATGTGCTTTGCCGAAGCGCCCGGCTTCAGCCATATCCACATCCACTTTGTACCCAGGCCCAAAAATCTGCCAGCAAGATTAAAAGGACCTGCCATTTTCAAGAAGCTGAAAGCCACCAAAGCCTGCGCCGTGCCGCCTGATACGATTCGCGCATTTTGCGAAGAGTTCGGGGCGAAATTCGCGGAGATGTAGAGACACACAGCATCATGGGAGGGACGAGGGCGACGCAAGCACCCTCGTCCCTAACGCCGCGCAACAAACCTCTACCTATTCGAGCGACCTGGGCAACGGCGGATCACTCTCCACTAAAAGCGACACATCCACATTCAGCGCGCGCGCCAGCTTGTCCAGCGTTTCAGTGGTCACGACAGCAAATGGATCATGATAAATCCTGCTGAGCGTTTTAATGTCAACCTCAGACTTGAAGAATAATTTGCGCATACTTAACCCCCGATATTGCGCAATTTCTTTGACCTTCAAATATGTTGCCATACGATTATTCTCCTTCGCTTTTGTGAATGTAGCAGAAACAAGGTATTGACAACAGCCAGCAAGTAATCATAGACTTATTACATACACTTATTAACAACCCTTAAAAACAATTATCGTTACCTGAGAAGGGAAACTTGAATGTCAGACGATCTTCAGAAACGCCACATGCGAGCATGGGGGCAGGCAGCTCAACTGGCGCGACGTTGCATTGAGTTGAAACAGCAGGGGTGCGATACAGGTGATCCGGCGTTTCTGGCGGCAAGAAAGGCCATGCTGGCAGAACTGGTCATGTTGATTGATTTATCACAACAGTTGGACAATACCGGTCC
>DASTKD010000496.1:0-7368 GCA_035716135.1 Ktedonobacteraceae bacterium | reverse complement strand
CGAAACAAACGAGCGTGGAGTACGCGGCGCTGCTCTTGCGAATCCAGCGTCCGTCTTTGTGCCGGATAAGCTCATTGCTCCTGCGAAGGTAGAGGCGGCGACACGATCATCAATTACACGCCCGCTCAACGTCCCCAGACGCAATTACGCGGCCCTGGTTTCGGCGCTGCAAACGCTGGGATACACGCTGCCAGGCTTTATCGCCTCCGCCGTTGTCGGCATGGATGGGCAACCCATCGCGCAAGTAGCTATAGAAGACCAGGATATATCTGGCATGTGCGGTGATTTTAGCGTTATACTAAAGAGTGCGCGGCTTGTTTTGCAGCAGGGAAGTTGGGGTCAACATGATGATACGATCATCACCAGCGCGACCCATCATATCCTGTTGCGCGTGCTGGACCGCGAACGGGAGGTATTCCAGGTGTTGATTACGACACGCGAATCCGACCCGGTTGAAAGCCTTGAAGTGATGGCAACCGTTGAAGGTGCCATTGTTGCAGCCTTGTAGGACGAAGTAAGACGGTGACGACTCCCCACGGCTCAAGCCGGGGGCTTCTCAGAGGACGCGCCTCTGAAGGCTCCGTCCGAGCCTGGTGTTCGTTTCCCCTCACGCAAGCGGCTTGTCGGCTCTAGACTTACGTATCGAGAGGCACACTGAACGGTGGGTACGTTACTGCTTTTACTCGCGGGAACGATTGACCGCGAAACGCCCAAACAGTATTGAGTTGTCAGTGTGCAAAAGAACTGGAACAAATCTACCAGAATGAGCGTAGAATGTCAAGAGAAGCCGCATGGGAAAGGGGCTGGCTCTACCTGCAAGCAGCGCGGCTTGTATCCTCGCGCATGACTGCGGGGGTCTTACGCCGCGATCTGATAAGCGAGAAAGCAGGGCCAAAGAAAAGACCATGAGCGAACAGAAAAGACCCTATACAGAAGAAGAAAAACAAAACCACCGTTACTCTTTCATCGTGGGCATCGTGATTGCCCTGGCGATTATTGTGGCATTCACATTATTTTTCCATTAACCGCCGCAGTTCCTCAAGATCAAGCTGACCCGATGGGGATGGCTCCCGTTGGGGTGCGGCAGCTTCCTTTCTGGCGCTGGCACGCTTCTTTGATGGCTCATTGTTTTGCGGCTGCGGGTCAAGCAAAGGAGACAGATGCGCTTTGCCTTCTTGCAGAAGCGGTGGCTCCCCGGCGCTGCGTTGTTTAGCTCTGAGCTGGTCAAGTTGCTGGTCGATGACCTGTTCTTCCGAAAGCTGGTCAAGCTGGAAATCGAGGTCGCGCTTATGCAGGTCGGCCATAGCGCGGGCGCGCGCCTCGGCCTCCATCACCGCGTCCTGGGCGCGGCTGGCCTTCTCTTTATCGACGCTGCCGCCTGTCTTACTGAGCGCGTCGTAGACTCGCTGTTGCAACAGGGCGTTGCGTTTGCGCGTGACGAGCAATTCAATAGTGGCTTCGACTTCGGCAATTTTGGATTCGAGCTGGCGCAAGACGGTACGCATGGTGGTAATCAGTTGATCCTGTTCCTGCTGCTGCTGCTGGTAGCGATTGGAGAGCTTTATGATGTCATTATGACGGATAAGGGCATCACGGGCGGCAGATTCGTTATTGTGCTGGACGGCGTTTTCGGCTTTTTTATACCACACATCGGCCTCAGCCTGCTTCGCGGCAGCGCGGCTTTGCAGCTTGCGGCTCTCAGAGATGGCAGTGGCGACCTGTGTTTTGACCTGCACAAGCTGGTTGCGCATATCAAGCTGAAGCTGGCGCAGCGTCTTCTCCGGGTCGTCCGATTTTTCGACGACGGCGTTGAGGTTCGCTCGCAGCAATGTAAGCACACGTTCCAACAAATTCATGAATGTGCATTCCCCCTTGATGGTTGATGAAACCCCCACCCGACAAATAGTGTCTCTGATGAATTCAACGAATGCCGCAATGAAATAGTATGTTCCCCGGTTCTGTAGGGACAAGGGGCGGGATTGGGCGGATGTGGGGGCCTTGTGCTCGCTCGATTCACATAACCCGCCGGGTCATCACGAAATCACAACGGAATCACTATGCCACGAGGACAAGCACAAGGCCCCCGCCCTTCCCCTCATCCACCCCTTGTCCCTACAGGATAGAGGAGACGCCATTCCCTAAACAGCATTCGGTTGTCAATGTTCACAGATAGGTTCCCTGCTAGCCTTTGAAAGGCTGGCAGGGAACTGATAGTTACTTCTCGCCGCCGGTTGTGGTGGCGTCTACGGTTGCGCCGGTGCCATTTTTACCGGCCATATTCGCGCTGTTCTTGCCGTCCTCGTTGGAGGAGAGCGCGGGGACACGACTCATGAGGTCGCCGAGGCGCGTGCCGCTCAACAGCTCGAAGAGGGCGGGTACCTGGGCTACCATGTTCATGATGTCGCCGGTGATGCGGCTGGCTCCCATGCCGTCGTTGCCGTTGCCGGTGGAGACGATGGTGACTTTGTCTATCTTGCTCAGCGGCTCCGCGATGGCGCGAACAATTTCCGGCATTCCGGTCAGCAGTTTGTCGAGGACAGCCGCCTGGTTGTATTCGTGGAAGGCTGCCGCTTTGACCTTCATGGCTTCGGCTTCGGCTTCACCTTTGGCGCGGATGATTTCGGCCTCGGCCAGACCTTTGGCGCGAATGACTTCCGCGTCGGCGAGACCTTTGGCGCGGTTGGCTTCGGCATCACCGATACCACGCGCTTTAGTGGCATCCGCCTGGCCCTGCGCTTCGAGGATGAGGCGCTGGCGTTCGGCTTCGGCGACGGTCTCAACGCGCCTGCGCTCGGCCTCTGCCGCTTTCTGAACGGTGGCCTGCAATTCAAGTTCGCGGCGCTGGATTTCGGCCTGCTGCACTTTGACCTGCGCTTGCTTCTCTACCTCGGTCACTTTAACAGCTTCAGTGACAACCTGCTGCTGCATCAAATTAGCCTGGATGTCGTAGGTCTTGTCGGCGGTGGCCTGCTGCTTCTTGACTTCAGCATCGAAGGCGGCTTTTTTCAAGGCCAGGTTACGCTGGGACTCGGCCTGCAATGCCAGCGACTCGGTCTCGGCTTTCACGCGCTGTTGGTCGGCGGCTGACTTGGAGACGGCGGCTTCGCGGGAGGCGTTGGCCTGCTGGATCTGTGTATCGCGCTGGGCCAGAGCAGAGGCGATGTCGGCCTGTTTGCGAATCTCTACGATCTGCGGACGACCCATGTTGGTGATGTAGTCGTTCTTGTCGCGCACATCCTTAATGGTGAATGAGATGACTTCCAGGCCCATCTTCTCCATGTCGGGCGTGACGGTCTTGAGCATCTTGGAGCCGACGTTTTCGGGGTCCTTCACGAGGTCCTCAACCGTCAACTGACCGACGATGCCGCGCAAGTGACCTTCCATGACCAGGCGGATGAGGCTCTCGCGCTCTTCCTGGCGTTTGCTCAGAAATTGCTCGGCGGCGGTTTTGACGCTCTCTTCATCGGAGCGCACTTTGATCTGTGTCACGGCTTCAACGTTGACGGCGACACCCTGTGTCGTATACAGGTCTTGCGATGGGGCCACGTCAAAGGACATCAATTCCAGCGAGAACTCCTGCGCGCGCTGGTACAGGGGAATGACGAAATGCGAGCCGCCGGTGATAACGCGCGTGCCGCCCGCGCCATAGACGATCAGGGCCTGGTTGGGGCCGACTTTGCGCAGCAAACGGCCAATCGTCTGAATGATAATGATCACCACGATGACGATGGCGACAACGCCAACGATGAGTAGAATAAGCGGGTCCATACAGTGTTACTCCTTTTGCGAATCTTTGCGCATAACTAAGGCTTGTGAGTCTGTTTTACTGGATTCGTCTAACAGGGTTCTTAATGTTTCCAGGCCATCGGAAGTCATCGTACTCGACCCCGATGTCCCCATATAGGCACCCTCCTCATTGATAAAGTGATCCCAGGTGTCAACTTCCGCTATCCCGTTCTGGTAGCTGACTACCACTACTTCTTGATCTCGCTCAAGGCGCTGCCCATCGATGCTGCGCGCAGGTATGCTTTTGCGCATACCGCCGGGGGAAACATAGAGTATTTCTCCCAGGCCACCTTCCTGGATGGTCATGCTGACCTTGCCCAGCAGGCCGGTGCGATCAGAGACATCCTGCTCGGTCGCCGATTCGCTATTACCAAAGAGACGGGTAATCATGTAGAGCAGCAGCAGAGCGATAACGATGCCGCTCAAACCGGCGAAGAGCAGGACGAGGATGGGAGCTTCCAGGCCGACCAGGTTATGAAAGACATAGCCGAAAAAGCCAAATCCCAGCAAGAAAAACATAATGGATGTGGGGTTCAGGAATGATCCCCAGGATTGGTGGTGGCCGGTTGTATCCGTTTTGCCGTTGGTGTGGGCATGGGCATGGGTAGTGGTATGGGCATGGCCCGCCGTATGCGCGTGTACCCCTGTATGCACTCCATGATGCTCACCAATGTGGACATCGATGTGGTGTCCGGCAGCATGGCTAGCATCAGCGGAGCCGTGCGCGAGATTCCCCAGCAGCGCAGTGACGACAAAGTATATCAACCCGACCAGGAAGCACCCGATAAACATAAGTGAGAGAGGATCAGTTGCAAGCATAGCGATGTTCCCTCCTCCGTTCGTGGAAACAGACGTACAAGCAGGCAGGTGCGGTTAAAACGCTAACGATTATCCCTGCCGATGTATATAGACGCAAGGTAGCCCTCAATTTACAATATCGGTTGTAGCCGCAGACGCACCATTGTGTCCCACGCGGCGCGGCTTCGCGCGAGTAAGCGAATTGATGTCTTCGGCTGGTAAATCCAGCAACTCATTAAAAAGTTCGATATAGCGGCGCGGGTCCTCCACGCTGGCAAGCTGTTCTAAAAAATGCTGGATAAGCGGCTCACCACGCCACTCTTCCGCGCTGGCCTCGAGCCAGGTAAGCAAACGATCTCCTTCGTTCTCAAGCTCGCTCAAAAGGTCGGTGCTGTAGTCAGCGAGATCGCTCACAAGATAGCCCGGCTGCACTTTGAAGAAACGCGCCAGCAGGTCGCGGCTGGTAGCGGTCAGATGAACGCGCTTGCCGTTCTCTAATTGCGAGAGGTAAGCCTGGCTGATGGTTTCGTTCATCTCCTCCTGCATGGCGCGCACAACTTCCATCTGAGTCATGGGGCGTCCAAGCTCGCGTATATCGCCCTCGACTTCGCGCAGGTGTTTAATTTTTTCAGAAAGGTTCATAGTTGCCTCACATAGCTATCTGCTATAGCGAGTATAACAGATAGCTATGTCGTTGTCAAGGGTAGGATGAAATGAATTCTAGCAGAGTATGGTTACGTCCTGCTAAAAATAGCATGGTTCCGCCTCTATTATATGCTATAGTATTGCTTGCACCAATAAGATCACAGGCATAATTTCTGGAAAGGAAATGGCTTTATCTTCTGACAAAGGAGAACAAACATGCAAGAAAGCGATGAAACTCCCCCATTTACCGTAGACAGGTCTTTGAGCGTTGAGAACTTTCTGCTCCAGGAGTTGCAAATTCGATCAAATGCCATGACGCAGATTAGAAGTGATAATACAGGCATTTTTAACATCTACCTGGTGCTGATTGGTCTTATGCTCACCGGAGTGGCGGCGTTGCAAACCTTAAAGTTCCAGATCATCGACGCGGGAAGAGCTGGATTCACCTCCTTATTTAATGTCGTTTTGTATAACACGGTCGTCCCATTAAAAACTGTCCTGTTAATTGAGATAAACACGATTATCGTGTTCGTGGCCTGGGGTGTTTTAAGTTACATCTTCTTGCGCCGCTTTCTCAGACAAACCAGGCGTGAGTCAGAAAATAATGAGGCGCTTGACAGAATCCGAGAATTCTTCAAGGACCACCTGGTAACAGAGATACCCGACATCAAGATAATAGTCGGCACGGATAGCAGCGATATACCCTCGTACATTTTCCGCACGGTAGTGGTAGTAGGCAGCCTGGGTTTTGGTGGCGCGGCTTACGTAATTTGCAGCTACATTTTCATCTCCCTGACGAGTATTCTCAATTTCATCATCAGCCTTTTTTTAGCGGCCTGTGTGGCGCTGCTATCTTTTTTCCTGCAACGGCGGCGATATACGAACTTTGTTAAAGCCCTCAAGGCAGCTACATCCAGGAAGCAAAGATAAATCGGGATTCTTTTCAAATATAGACTGAGCCGTAACGCCGCATGGTATAATTGGATGTGAATACAATGGAGTAGTGCGTACTCTCTGCTCATCTTGTCCAATAGCGCCAGTCTGAGAAATAGAAGGAACTATTCTATTACTGGCTCGTTTAATAATAATACAGGAAGAGTCTTTCAGCAAAGAGACGATGCAGGCCAGCCAGATGCAGAGAGTACGCAGGTAAGGAAAGTTCAGCCTTGAATAAGAAGATCGCCAGCCTTTCGGTAGTTTTGCCCGCGCATAACGAAGAGGAAGCTATCGCGCATACGGTTCATGAAGTTATCGATACGCTTTCACTGTGGTTGCAGGACTTCGAGGTGATCGTAGTGAATGATGGCAGCCGGGACCGCACGGGTGTGATCCTGGATACGATAGCCGGGGCGCAGCCATGCCTGCGCGTGATCCATCACGCTGTCAATCAGGGGTATGGCGCGGCGCTTGTGAGCGGTTTTGAGGCGGTAACGAAAGAGCTGGCGTTCTTTATGGATTCCGATGGGCAGTTTGATATACACGACCTGGAGCGATTTTTCCCGCTGATTGGCGAGTACGATGCGGTGCTTGGCTATCGCGTCGATCGCCAGGATACGTGGATGCGCAAGGCGAATGCCTGGGGCTGGAAAATCCTGGTGGGCATGGTGTTCGGAGTGTATGTGCGCGACGTGGACTGCGCCTTCAAACTGTACCCCGGCGATTTCTTCCGCGAGCATAAGCTGGAGACGCACGGCGCGATGATAAACACCGAAATCCTCTACAAATTTACGCGCGCCGGCTACACCTATACTCAGGTGGGCGTGCGCCACCTGCCCCGGCGCGGCGGTAAGGCCACTGGAGCCAAACCAGCAGTGATCCTACGCGCCTTCCGCGAATTGTTCTACTACGCCATCAAGTGGCACCGCGAAGAGAAGCGCGAGGAACGCGCGAAAGAGCGTTCAGAACGCCACAGGGACAAACAGCCGAGCGCCGAACCGGTGGGGGCGCGCAAGATGGCGGAGAAGTGATTACTTCTTTTCAATAACCCGAAAACGATCGCTTTGATTCCGATTCTGATGATATTTGACAACCGAATGGGGTAATGGTGCCTGAGACGGTCTCCCCGTCCTGTAGGGACAAGGGGCGGATGCGGGGAGGGGTGGGGGCCTTGTGCTTGTCCTCGTGGCAGCATGATTCGGT
>DASTKD010000495.1:0-2511 GCA_035716135.1 Ktedonobacteraceae bacterium | reverse complement strand
ACGATTACCGGGAAATACTTCGTGAAAAGCGCGCCCAGAAGGTCGTCAGCCCTTTCTTATAATGAGTCGCTTCAGCATCAGTTATGGGAGGAAAGCGCCAGGCTGGTGAAATTGCCTACGAAGATACAAGCGTACAGGTGAAATGCGGAGCGTCTGCTCTACCCTGCGTTGTAGCACTTCTTTTTGAGAGATCAAAGAGTGCCTGTTTCCGTCTTCCTCTGTTCTGCTACCTGCCGGATCGTCGCGACCAGCGCCTCGATCGCTCCGTTCTTGTTGACAAACGCCGTTGCCCCTGCCGCCTGCGCTCGTGCCCGTGTCGAGACATCGTTATGGATACTCAGCATGACGACAGCGCTCTGTGGGCTGCCGACATGGATCATCGCAGCGGCGGCGATGCCATCCATCTCCGGCATCTCGATATCCATCAGCACCACGTCGGGAGAGAGTCCCTGCACCAGGGTCACGGCCTCCCTGCCAGTGCTCGCCTCTGCGACCACCGTGATGTCCGGCTCCAGCGTAAGGAGCATGCGCAGCCCCTGCCGGATGCCCGCCTGGTCATCCACGAGCACGAGTCGAATCATGCCACCCTCATTTCTCTTTTATCTCGCCTGGCATATCCTGACCCGCAGGTACACACAGATATGGTACAATGAGAAACACAGCAACTTGTTGCTACCATGCGGGTATCGGCCATTCACTCTCGCGTCGAGCGGGTACCCGCCTTATGGTCTTTCCTCTTGCTACCGTCAAGTATAGGTCGTGACGAGGCCAGCCGTATCTGGCATCAGGTCTATTTTCACTAGGTCTTTAGTCGTAGAGGCACGCTCCGTCCCGCCATCGGGGCAGGCTCCATCTTCTAGACGGAGATGAACACCGTGCAATGAGGCGGGGTGAGCAGAGAGGGAGGCAAGGCCATGACCATTCGCATCGTCATTGCCGACGACCACAAAATCGTGCGGCGTGGCATCCGCACCTTCCTGGAACTGGACCCCGAGCTGGTGGTGGTGGGCGAGGCCGGAGATGGGGCCGAAGCGGTGCGCCTGGCGCAGCAATTGCAGCCTGACATCGTCTTGATGGACCTCTTGATGCCAGGCGTGGATGGTATCGCGGCCACCGCGACCATCCGGCGCGAACTGCCCGATACCGAGGTGCTGGCGCTCACCAGCGTGCTGGAGGACGCCTCAGTGGTCGGCGCGGTGCGCGCAGGGGCCATCGGCTACCTGCTCAAAGACACCGAGGCCGATGCCCTGTGCCAGGCCATCAAAGCAGCGGCGGTCGGGCAGGTGCAATTGACGCCCCAGGCTGCTGCTCGTCTCATGCAGGTGGTGAGCGCCCCGGAAAGCCCGCAGCCCCTCACCGACCGCGAGACCGAAGTCCTGCGGCTGCTGGCACGGGGCCAGGCGAACAAACAGATCGCGCACAGCTTATCTATCGCCGAGAAGACCGTCAAGGTGCATGTCAGCACCATTCTGGGCAAGCTCGGCGTGCAAAGCCGCACTCAGGCCACCCTCTACGCGATCCGCATCGGCCTGGTCTCCACAAATGCCTCTGGTACAGAGGGCTGAGAGGAGGAGAACAGCGATGAACCATTCCACCGCATCGCCTTCCCAAGCCTCACGCTTCGAGCCTTGCAGCGAGACGGAAGCGCGCATGTCTGGCTTCTGGCTGGTGCTGGTGCGGCTCGTGTGTCTCACCCTGGGCGTGTTGTCCGTGGGACTCTTTGTCGCCAGCATTCTGTCGTACATTGCGAATCACTACCTCTTCTGCACGGCCACCGCCGCTGCTTGTTATGCTCATGGGCAGCTGACATCCGGCGACGTGCGATGGCTTCAAGAGCTGGGCCTTTCCAGAGACTTCATTGCTCTCTACCCCATCGTTCTCGATAGCATTCTTTCCCTTGGGAACTGGTTGGTCGCGGCCTTGCTCTTCTGGCGCAAGTCGGATGACCGTGTGCCGCTCCTGGCCGCCGTCACCCTGGCTCTCTTTCCGATTGTGCTCAATTATGGCTTGACAAGCACCCTTCCCTCGCCCTGGTGGTTCCTGGCCAATGTGCTCAGCTTTGTCGGTTCCCTCAGCTTCATCCTCTTCTTTTTAGTGTTTCCGAGTGGGCACTTCGTCCCCAGCTTCACGCGCTGGATCCTGGTGGTGGCGCTTCTGTATTGGGGGCTCAACGAATTCTTTCCTTTCCCTTCGTTTAACCCGTTCTATCGCTTCCAGCTGCTCAATGGCCTGACCTATCTCGGTCTGGTTGCCAGCGTCGTCGTCGCTCAGATCTACCGCTACCAGCATGTGTCGACCCGCGTCGAACGCCAGCAGACCAAGTGGGTGGTCTATGGCATGTCCCTGGGCTGGGGAGGGTACCTGGTACTGTTTACCATCGCGCTGTTCTTTCCCTCACTCTTCTCGACTGGCTCGCTTATTAGCGTGATCAAGTCGACCGCCGTCTATGGCCTCCTGCTCTTTACCCCACTATCTCTTGGCTTCGCGATCTTGCGTTCCCGACTGTGGGAC
>DASTKD010000494.1:0-4117 GCA_035716135.1 Ktedonobacteraceae bacterium | reverse complement strand
ATAAGGGTCTACACTGCCCTCTTCTTCATCATCTTCTATGGTCGCCTGTAAGGCTGGAGCCAACCCTAAAAGACGCTGTGCGATGGCGTCTATCTGTTCTATCTGTTCGGACACAGCCAGGCGCGCTTGCTTGCGCGCTGCCACCACTTTTGTATGGGAAAGATCAAGGGTTGCAATTACATCATGCGCCACCTGGCTCAGGGTGGCAAGTTGCAGGTGATCGGGATTGTCTTTGTCGAATTGAGGGATGGCGCAGACCTCGAATGGGCGGCGGTGAATATGGCGTGCGCCAAAAAGTCCGCGCGTCTGATATTGCTTGATGGCAGAGTCAACACAGGGAGCGTTTAGGAGCGCAACCAGAAAGTGTGCCTCTTCCTCTGTATCGGAACGATACCAGTAGGTTGTATGGTCTACTGCAAATGCTACAGGTTGTGCGCCACCTATGATTGGTAGGCTATGAGTATCAATTACCGATGCTGCTAAGTTGCTGCCTGCTGCTCCATAAAGCACCATATATCCGGGAGCGGCGCTCTGGCTGGTCAGTTTATTCTGGTAATTGAACCATTGCGCAAGCGTCTCTTTGATGGTTGGTTTCTTATACTTTTGCCAGAGTCGTTCTACAGGCTCAAACCAATCGTCAACGCTGCGCGTGAGGTCAAGAGTTTCTCGTATTTCTTGCAGGGACATGGGAATAAAACGCTCTTCCGCTTCTTTTCCGGGCAGATTTGTCAATTGTCTGGGAATGCCGACTTTAAAAGGGAGCGCGACCAGGTGCAATTTACCAATGCCAAATGGCACCAGATGCTTACTCAGCAGGGTAGCGTAGAGGAAATCGTCATCAATGTAAGTCTCCAGATGTAACCCTTTCCAGGGAATCTTTGCTTCATCATTCAATTCTGGATCGGTCTTCATGGACGGGGTCCAGGCGAGTTGGCCTGGCAACAGGTCTTGATGCGCGGTGGTTACAAAAGCCAGATTACGGGGATAGAGATTAGCGCCGTCATGCATTTTCGGATAATAATAGGGCGATGCAATCGTTTCCTGCCTGGCAAAATTGATGACCGTCTCTTGTCTGGTCATATATGTGGCGGCATCCGACAAGCTACATTCGTGTGCTGGCAATCTGCCTTCGAAGCTCGTAGTAGGGATGGCTTGCTGGTAGGTCTGATCATTTGAGCGAATCATGACACAGGTTTCCACGTTGAAAAGTGGCTCAACATCTTTCAGGTCCAGTACTCGTGTAAAACCGCGCTGTTGAAAGGCTTGATGCTGTTTTGCGCCCGTGACGACACTGCGTGGCATTACGAAAGCGATAGTTCCCTCCGGTTTGAGATAAGCCAGGCGACAGTGTTCGAAAAAGAGCGTTGCCAGTTCCATCTGCGTATGAAGCTTCGTTTCTCCTGGCGCAATCAGCAAATAATCCTGCATCAATTTCTTGATTTCTGCCTGGTAAGTTTGATCCCGCAGGTAACGATAGGCGATCCAGGGTGGGTTGCCGATCACGACATCAAATTTACGATAGCGTAGAAAGAGCGGGCGGGTAGTATTTTGCAACACATATATCCAGATAGAATCTCGACCTTCCATGATCTGCCTGGTTAGTGAACGCGCGTTTTCACCCCATGCAAGCCGCTCGAATTGAGTGTCTTGCGTCGTATCCGGTGAGGCGAATAAATTGGTAACGCGATCACTAAATTCTCCAAAGGAAACTTTTTCGGGCGTTTTTGCCATATTCATTGCATAGCGTCCCATGTAATTGAGTACTTCCGTGAGCGTACCAGGATTGCGCGCTGCTTCGACAGGTATCTGAAAACTATGCTCGTTATCGATGGGAATGTCTATAACTTCGATATGATGCCTTGTGCTGGGGACTTGCAGCGCATTAGCCATTGTGATCGGTATGGAGCGATATTGGCCGCGTCTTTTTGCGCTAGATTCTCGCATGTGGGGCAAAATAGCCAGCATATAATTAATTTTGGCGATAGTGACGGCGAGAGGGTGAACGTCTATGCCCATAATATGCTCTACAGCAAAATCTACCAGTTCCTGACCTCTTAAACCCTGTTCGGCCAGCAATCGAATAGCGCTAAAAAGGAATGTGCCGGAACCGCAGGCGGGGTCGAGCAGGCTTTGCCCTGGCTGATAGCCAATTTCGCGCAAGGTTAATTCTGCTAACCAGTCAGGAGTATAAAATTCTCCCAGCTCATGCCGGGTTTCTGGCTCAACCAGGTTTTGGTAGAGTTGTTTCAGCAGGTCTTCATTGATCTTACTAAGATCATAGACGACCAGGCTTGCCGCGATATGATTGAATATTGCCAGTGTTGAGGCGCGTACTTCTGGTGCCAGTACCCAGGCAAAGAAATCCTGTTCGCCGATATTATTGAAACCCATAATCTCAAAGGCTTTCCCATCAATAACGCCCTCAATACGTTTGCTTACCTCACCTACGCCAAAATGGGCCGTGAAAGCTAAGATCTTTGCGAACTGGCAGAGGTACGTATGGCGTACAAACATCTCGTCGCTGCTCACATCAGCATAGCCATAGACGCGAGCCAGATGAAATGCCCATTGCTGGCGCTTGACTTCTAACGCGCCAACTTCACTTGCCGCGAATATTTTGAGCGCTTCACGCAATGATTGCGCTGCGGCTACGAACGTGGGGCTGTTCAGGCCAAAGCGGCGCACAATATCGGCGGACGTAGGTGGCATACTCTGCTGTCGTAGAAGATAGGCATCGAGCCACATATAGGCAATGGAAGGTAGAGCGGTTTCCAGGTTGATTTCGTCGATTCTACGTAAGCTATTGGGTAGATTTGTATCAAGAACATAGGCGGTAAATTTTAAACCATCAGTCAGTAAACCAACACAATTGGAACCTTTGTAGATAGTAGAAAGATAGTCGCGCAACTCACGCAAGCCATCCGCTTCTTCCTTTGCCAGGTCGCGCTTGAATTCAAAAATGAGATCGTGGAATATGGCATCAATCCATCCTTTGCGGACACGCGCGATCCCATGTACCGGGACCTGCGCATTGGCGATACGGATATATTTTTCGATTTCGACATCTGCCTGCTGAATATCGAAGGCATCCTTGAGAAAAGCTAAAAAGAGTTGGCGGCGATGATCGTGGTGCAGATCGTGGTCGCGGGCTTCTTTTGCTTGAGACAGGTATTGCGCGAAGGCGGTATCAAACTGGGGTGTACTCACACCATGCTCCTTCCACAAACGATGTTCCTGGGTTCACTGCGGGCTATTGTAATTTGAATCTTGCTAATTTTATTATGAACGCATTATGATGAGATTTCTTATGACGATCAAGAAAAAGTACTCATGTACTAGTGTCTGGCTCATATAGCTCTTCCCAAAATCTGCGCCTCCATTGGTTGCAGTGTTACCGTGAGGTAGCGGGCCGGGCCGTGATTGGCGGTGCCGTCCACGTCGTAGACGATGGTGTTCTGGCCGCTATCCTGTACCGCGCCGGGATTGGTGAAGGTGGGCTTGTTGCTGTAGAGTACCTGATAGGTGTCGCCCGCAGCGTTGATGGTTTCATCGATGATGATTGCCAGCGTCCCACCCTCGTTAGTGGTATTGGCGACGATGACGACTTCTATGTTGCTCAGGATGCGCGAGTAGGCCAGGATGCCGGGCGCGAGTTGCGAGATGCTGAAGGTTACGCTGTCGCCGGAGAGGGGGCGGAAATACTGGCGGCCATAGCGCAGCGCGGGCTGGCTGTCGCGCACGCTGGCGACAGCTTGAATGGCGCGATAGAACGGTGAGGACTGGTCAAACGGGGAGGGTTTGCCCCATAGAGCCTCGCGCACGGCTTCAGGCGCGTTGCCGCTGCCGTGTAGTCCTTGCTCGGTGCCATAATACAGGCAGGGGACGCCTTGCAGGGTGAAGAGACAGGCTATACCCAGGGTAAGCTGGTCGTCGTAGCGATGCGGGTCATCAGGCGGGCTATAGTAGAAACGCTGCGTCTGGTCGTGGTTATCGAGGAAGGTGACGAAAAAGTTGGTGGCGTCGCCGTGTGTGCTGAGAATATCATGCTCGATGAACCTGCGCTGCTCGTACATAGCGACTACTTCCGAGGGGGCAAGCGTTCCCTTGCATACGGAAG
>DASTKD010000493.1:0-3398 GCA_035716135.1 Ktedonobacteraceae bacterium | reverse complement strand
GAAATACGGTCCCCAGTTTGTGAGCATTGCCTCACGCGCACCCGAAACCACACAGCGCACCTACTTCGTAATAGAACCACTATAGGAGCAACAAAAATTGGCAACCAGTAACACGCCAGCACAAGATACCTTTGCGAACCTCTGTCGCTACCAATATGCCCTGCTTACCACCTTCCGTAAAGATGGCCGAGCGGTTCCTACCATCGTCTGGTTTGCGCCTGACCAGGACAAGCTCTATGTCATGACGCCCTCTACAACGGGCAAAATCAAACGTATACGCAACAATGGGCGCGTCGTTCTGGCACCGTGCAATGCACGCGGTAAAGTATTGGGTGAGCCAGTGGAAGCCCAGGCCCATGAGTTGTCGGTCAACGAATATTCCCGCGCCGTAGCGGCACTCGCACGCAAGTACGGCTTCCTCCATCGCGTAGCTATTTTCTTCCAGAATGTGCGGAAGGTGAAGCGCACATTCATTGAAATCGCATAGCGCGTTAGAAATTGTTAGCGAATGCAAGAACTACTGGAATGAGCCGCCTTCACTGCGATGGCTACCAGGCTTATTACCTCTCCCTCGGAGAGGGTGGCAAGTGATCGCCCTACTATACACGGGCTTGTCACGCCGATTTGCCTGCGTATAGTAGGGGCGCACCCTTGCGGTCGCCCTGGCACCATACTCTTTCCCCAATCGTGCTATAGCATAGTGGATATCTTTTGTACGCCATGTAAAGATTTTGACCTGTTGCTATCAGGATAGACTAACGATAGAGGGAGAAATTTCATGCCAGAAGCACAAGAAAAGCAAGCGCAAGTAGGCGTGTCGGTTCTCATTAACAAGGGCGACCGTATTTTGCTGGAAAAGCGGCAACATACCCATGGCGCGGGAACCTGGGGTCCACCCAGCGGCCACATCGATTATGGCGAAACACCTGAGCAAACAGCCATACGCGAAACCAAAGAGGAAACCAGCGTCACCATCGACAATCTCAAGTTCCGCGTCATCACCAACGATGTCTTTGAGAAGGAGCAGAAGCACTACATCACTGTCTGGTTTGACGCCAACTATGTCTCCGGTGAGCCCAAGGTTTCCGCCCCCGAAGAGGAATCGGAGGTCGGCTGGTTCACCTGGGATAGCCTGCCACAGCCACTCTTCCTGCCCCTGCAACACCTGCTGGAAGGGAAAACCTATCCATCCCAGACAACAACCGACAAATTGGGAGCGGCCATCGAAGAGAAACAGACGGAAACCATTCACAAATCACGCCTTTAGCGGCACCCTGCCGCCCCAAGGTACCTATGGACGCGGGCCCGCGTCGGCAGCGCGTTCGTCCATAGTAGGGGAGCCGCATCGGGGGGATGATGAAGGCCCCCTCGCGGGTACCCTGCGGCGGGGCCGGATGGGCGTTGTGTCACATCAGAGGATACTCCCCTGATTTCCCCTAACACAAAGAAAGAAGAAAAGAGTATGCAACAAAATACCGGAAAATCCAGGGGGCAGGTTGAGATGCAGCAATGCATCCAGGACTGTCTGAACTGTAACGCAGTCTGCACCCAGACCGCCCAGAAATGTCAACAGGCGGGTGGCGATCATGCCAGGCCCGAACATATCCAGATGTTACATGATTGTGCCGAGATGTGTCTGACGGCAGCCCATTTCATGCAACACAATTCTCCGCTCGTCGGCTATGTTTGCCAGGCCGCGGCCCAGGTGACCAACCACTGCTCCAACGAATGTGAGCAGATGGGAGATACCGATTGTGCCAACGCCTGCCGCAACGCCTCCTGGTCCTGCGACCAGATGACGAAGATGCTGGGCTAAAACTCACCTATAACCTGCCATTGATCAAAGCCGCGATCACAATGATGGCAACAATCAGGACGGCCACGGCGATAAGGAAGTACGTGTTCCTGCGCCCAATAGTGATTTTGCGTGGGCCAGATGCTGCTACCTTTTTCACCTCTGCACGCCGCTCCTCGATGCGCTTGCGCCGCTTCTCCAGGCGTTTTTTGTGCTGGTCTTGCACTGTGTTACCCTGGCTTGGGCCTGTCCCCAGGTGCTCCATGCGGCGGCGCATCGTGCGATTATAGCTATCCGCTTGCTGTTGCTGAGGGTTGGAGGTGCTGATCTCCTTGGGCTGGGTAGACTTTGCACCAGGCATCGCCGTTCCGCCCACGCGTGGGCGGTTCGGATTCGTCCTTCCAGTTGGCTTGCTTTTCTGCGCTGGAGAGGGGGTAGGCTTCGGTTGACCCGCGGTACTGGCATTGTTCGCCGGAGTAGGGGTATTCGCCTTCTGCGGTCCCTGTTTGTTTGCCTTCGCCATGATTCTATCCTTTTCTAGTACATATCGTCATGATCCGCTACTGCTTCTTGCTCAATCATTATGACTCCTCATTCCCCAACAACGAACGGGCAATCCTGGCCGCCTCTTCCTTATCATCGGGCGAGAGCACACCATCAATGACCAGCCCCAACAGGTGATCTTTGATGGGACGCAGCCAGGGCCCTGGACTACGCCCAAAAAGAGCCATTAACTCGTTGCCATCCAACGGACTCTTGAGCGGGACACGCTCCGCCTCCTCTTGCAGGCGGCGGCAGCGTTCTTCGAGTTCGCTAACACGGGCAGCGGCACGCGAGATCTTATCCGCCCGGTAACTGGTGATATCGGCACGCGAGAGGTCCAGCAAATCTGGCAGGACATCTCCACTCTCCAGCATCAGGCGGCGTACCGCTCCATCAGTCCAGTCAGAGGTGTAGGCATTCGCTCGCATGTGCAGCCGTACTATGCGTGAGACATCCTCAATGAAGTCGCGATCAAAGTGCAGCCGTTTCAGAATATCCCGCGCCATATACGCCCCAACATCCTCGTGTCCAAAGAAATGAATCTTATTGTCTTCAATGGTGCGTGTGCGCGGCTTGGCAATGTCATGCAATAACGCGCTCCAACGCGTTGCCAGGCGCGGCGACGAGCGTTCCACTACGCGCAAAACATGCGCATAGACATCTTTGGAGGAGACGCTGCGTGTGGGGGTAGGTTGTTGGCTGACACCGCGCAGTTCCATCACCTCTGGTATGATCCATTCCATCAGGCCCAGTTCCACCAGGAGATCAAGCCCCTTCGCCGGGTGCGGCGAGACCAGCAACTTGTTCATTTCGTCGCGAATACGCTCGCGGCTGATCTTTTGCAGCTTGGCAGCCTGGCGAATCATCGAACGCCTTGTGTTAGGCTCAATGGTAAAGTCGAGTTGCGCGGCAAAGCGCACCGCCCGCAGCAGCCGCAGGGGGTCTTCGTCAAAACGCTTATCCGGCTCGTTGCCAACGGCGCGTAAAATATGCGCTTCCAGGTCCTGTCGTCCCTCAAAAAGATCGATGATATGTCCATTGAGCGGGTCACGCGCCAGGG
>DASTKD010000492.1:0-7888 GCA_035716135.1 Ktedonobacteraceae bacterium | reverse complement strand
AGCTAAGTGATAAACCTGACCTAGCGACGACAACAGGGACGGCTTTCAAAGATTGGATCGAACCAATCTTGACAAAGGTAGACAACAGGCTAGGACGAGGCGACCTTCTGAAGGCAATGACTATATAAGAGTCGTGAGAGGATACAACATGGCAACACTACAAGACATTCAGGGACTGGTGGATAAGGCTCAGACGAGAATCGCCCATCAAGAACAAGAATATGTGGCGACAGTACTCTGGCCAGAGATCAAAAGTATGCTCGGCCAGTGTGACGATCTCGAGTGGAGTTATCGCGGGGATATGAGTAAGCTTATCTATAAGCGGTTAAATGAACAATCTCTGCACGGAATGCCTGCACGAATCGATTTGAAGCAACTGAGAAGAGACTTGCAAACAGGAAAAGTGCAAGCGCCGACAGAACCTCATAAGTGGCTTCCCTGGTAAAACCTGTAAAAATTCACGGAACCACTTCTAATGTAATCTATCCCCGATCTATCCTATTTGCTTATGTAGCCTCAGTTTCACATGCTAAATTATATCGCCATGCCACCCTATGATGTCGATCTCACGCTAGAAGAGAAACAGTTTCTTGAGCGTGTCGGGCAGAAATGCCTGCAATGGCACAAATCACAAAATTTTGAAAATTCGCTGTAATTGCCCTTGACTTTTAGCAGCACAGGCTGGTATACTCCAACTGTAGGCAGTGTATCCCCCCAGGGGGGAGGGTAGATTGCACACGGAAATGTTGTGTTTACAATGTCTCATCTGACAAACGATCCATCACGCGAGGATATCGCTAAACGGCTCGCGCGCATCGCCGGACATGCCAACAGCCTTAAACGATTGTGGGAAGAAGGGCGCGAGTGCGACGACATGCTCACGCAGGTCGCAGCCGTGCGCGCCTCGCTTGACCAGGTGGGTAAAGCCATTCTGGAACACCATATCGAACACTGTGTCGAAATGGCGGTCAAGCATGGCGAAGCCGACGAAGCTATTCGTGACCTCAAGGCCGCGTTGGATCGCTTTGTGTAGACGGTGTTCTCTTCGCAGGAACGCCAACAAAAGGAGAAACAGTCCATATGGACAGCGGAAGTAGTCAACCTCCCAGTAGATGGAGGGGTCTACATCATTCCGTAGGAAAGACATGGCCTGGCAGATAGAGCTTCATTCATAAACTCCACTATCGCCTCACCACTCGTTTTTCCTACCAACCCAAAAGTGAAAAGCGAGCAGTGTGAGGTGTGTTTTTCTCCATGCCGGGCCAACTCCGGTAGCGTTAGCACCTTTCTCTCACTCCTCCACGTCCCTGTCACCTGATCGGTATAATCGCAACGCGCTTTGTTACAGGCGATATAACCTGTTCTAACATTGCGCCTTGTTCATCTCGCCCGTTCAGTAGCAGCAAGTCAAGCCTTCATAGTGTTTGTAAAGAAGGCTTCTATCGTCATACTCTTGTTCCGTCAAGAGGAAGAGAGGAGTACTCCCATGTCCATGATTCAGGATTCCACTTTCGAGGAAGAGGTGCGCACGGCGCATCTCGATACGGCGCACGTTGGCGACATTCAGGGGGCCTGGGGAACCATCCGCGCCAGCGACACCGCGCCGCGCAAGACCTGGTTTGCGCGCCTCATCACCTTGCTCGTCATCATGGGGCCGGGCCTCGTCACGATGGTCGGCGACAATGACGCGGGTGGCGTCGCCACTTACACGCAGGCCGGCCAGAACTACGGCACCAGCCTGCTGTGGACGCTGCTCATCCTGATTCCCGTACTCATCGTCAACCAGGAGATGGTAGCGCGCCTGGGCGCGATCACCAGAGTGGGTCACGCGCGCCTGATCTTCGAGCGCTTCGGCAAGTTCTGGGGCGCGTTCTCGGTGATTGACCTTTTCATCCTGAACTTTTTAACCATCGTTACCGAGTTTATCGGCTTCAGTATGGCTCTCAACTACTTTGGCATCAGCCCCTACATCTCGGTCCCGGTTGGCATTGTGGGACTGGTCGCCATCACGGTGACGGGCAGTTTCCGCCGCTGGGAACGCGCCATGTGGATTTGCTGCGTCGCCAGCGTGCTGATGATCCCTATTGCTCTGATCCCGCATCCGGCCATCGGGCCAATCGTGCATGACACGTTTATTCCGAGCGTGACGGGTGGGCTGAACTCGACGGCGCTCTTGACCATCATCGCTATCGTCGGCACAACGGTTGCGCCCTGGCAACTCTTCTTCCAGCAGTCCAACGTGATCGACAAACGCATCACCGCTCGCTGGCTGAAAAACGAGCGCACTGATACCATCATCGGGGCTTTCCTCACCAACATCGAGGCGGCAGGGCTGATTATCGGCGCGGCCTTCGTCTTCGTCGGCACAAAGTTGTTCGGCGCTTTCGCGGACGCAGGGACGACCGCGCATGGCTACGCTGCTCAGGGTCACCCGATCATGGGCGTACTGCTGATGCTCGTCCTGCTCAACGCGAGCATCATCGGAGCCTGCGCCGTCTCGCTCTCAACATCCTATGCCTTTGGCGATGTCTTCAAAGTCAATCACTCGCTGCATCGCAAGCTGAACGAGGCAAAGCTTTTCTACGGCAGCTACACAGGGATTGTCATAGGAGCAGGCGCGATTGTCCTGATCCCCAATGCGCCGCTCGGCCTGCTGACCTTCGCGGTGCAGGCGCTGGCCGGAATCCTGCTGCCGAGCGCCACCGTCTTTCTGGTATTGCTGTGCAATGATCGCACGGTGCTGGGTCCCTGGGTCAACAAGCCCTGGCTCAACGTAGTCGCAGCCGTCATTGTCGGGCTACTGGTCATGCTCTCGCTGATCCTGGCCACCACCACCCTATTCCCTGACCTCGATGCCATTAAGCTAGCATCAGTGCTGGGCGGCATTCTGGTCGTCTCCCTCATCGCAATGGGAGTGATCGCGCTGGCGCAACGCATCCGCAAAGGGCCAGACCCGGAGCGAGTTGCCCTGACACGCCTGGAGAAAGAAACGTGGCAGATGCCGCCACTGGCGGAACTGACGCGACCCACCTGGTCGGCCACGCGCAAAATTGGCATGTTCACCCTGCGCGCCTACCTGCTCGTCGCGGTCATCCTGCTGGTAGTTAAGACCATCCAGCTTGCGATCGGACACTAAACTAATGCTTCTGGCAATCGGAGGGGTAAGCATCTCCTCCGATTGCCAGAAGCATCAAAGCCCCTTATAGGCAACGCATGTCGCATCTACGACAAAATATCCAGTCTAGTCTCGCTTTTCACGCTATGCTTCGTGTCTAGTGCAGGAGGGCATCATATTTTCGTTTATCTACTTTGCTGACCCTGTTTATTATCGCGTATTAGCCTTCGAAGCCTCATTATGGTGTCATCAACCAGATCCACATCCGGGATATTATAGATAGGAAGATTTAGTCTGTTATCCAGTGGTTGCGAACGGAAAGTAGCGCTTATGTTATAGCCACTACTGATACTCAAAGCGAAACTCTGAATACGATAAGGATAATTGATACTGTTAATTAAAACCATATCGTGATCGTCTTCCGTAGTTGCACCAACAATATCCTGGTAAAAATATTCTTTGGTTGCTTCCCGGTAATCAGAGTGATTAACAGCATTTATCTCAAAGATAAACACAGCCAACTGATTTACTATTGGATGGAAATAAGTATATCTATTGATGCTATAGCGAAAGTTTCCATCCCTGCCAACTTTGAACAGAATATCATCTAAACGGAATTTGCTGGCATCCCTTGTACCTGGCAAGATGAAGCCATGAACATAAAGAATCGGGCCAAAATCTTGATCATTATCCACACCTAATCTATCAAGCGCTCTCATAAAATGACTTTGAGCTGTACCCTCTAGCCATGCATCATATTCTTGATCAGATAAAAGCTGAGCTTTGAATTTATTAACTATTGAAATTGTCCCTATGACAAACAATAAAAAAGTAGCTCCTATAAAAATAGCTAAGGAATTAATCTGTGAGGGATACGAAAAAGCAACTACTGAGTTAAGAGCCAGACTTATAAGCCATCCTAAACCTATTACTGCGAAACATACTACTATAGCAGTTCGGGTTCTCTTAAGAGCGCGCTTTCTATCATTGTCCGCGGTGAAGTAAGCTCTAATTGCAGTTTCAGAGAGCTCAGGATATTCGTTTTCTTCATCATTAAACATCCTATTCATGGCACATTCTCTCCTTTCAATTAATTATCCTCTCTACGAGGTTATCTCCACCAGCCTTGTGACGCTTTTAACAGACCCTGTTGGCAATGTAATAAAATTGCCATATTTTCTTTATCTTGAGGAGTTTGAGACATGAGATCTGCTCGATACTTCAATACTTGTGACTCTTCCCTGAAGCGCGGGAATCCGCCAATATCAGCAAAATCGCGTTTTACAAGAGCAAGCGCGTAAACATATGAATATGATGGATACAATTCATTCGCAGCCCCAATTAACTGTGTAACAAGGAGTAATGTTGACAGCGTAACCCCTCTCGGCCTGTGGCTATTCAGTATAACGATTGCCTGTAAATATTTTAGCTGAGAGCTTTCTTCAGGAAATTGAGCTTCATCAAGTAAGCGATCAGCTTCCTCGAAATGTTGTTTGGCCGCAATATAGTCGCTGGTAATGCGCATAAGAGCGGCTTTTCCCCGGTTCAAGGCATCTTTACCTTTAACTCTATCCGGGTTTTCTCCCAGTAATGTACGAAATGTATCATCCTCACCCAACTTCGCAAGCATTTGAAAAGCGAATGCGCTGGCATTTCGAGCTGCAATTTCTTGAGAGTTCATAGCATCTGCCTCACTTTTCCCATCAATGAGATCAGAGATACCACGAATGACTAAAGCATTAACCTGCTGATTGGCGTAAGCGACACGTAAGAATCCGAAACCTTCCATCTCTACAGCAAGCGCATCGTTATAGTGAGTTCGTAGAAACTGCCAGACAGGTGAACGAGTCGATGCTACTACTTTTTCTCCTGCCGCAATCGCCCCAATTAAGACACGAGGAGCAAGATAGGGTAAAGGGTCTCCTAGCCACCGTAGCCAATCAGGCTTTCTTGCTTCAGCCTGCGCACGTTCTACCATTCGATAAGTTGAATGACCCACTTCGGGCCTTGCCAGGAAGTCTTCTTGCGCCTTACCGGACTCATAATTATATATTTTAGTGGCAGCCACGACATCCCCAGGCTTCACATCTTTGATGCCTCCCGCTACCCCAACAAAGAGAATCAGCCCGGGCTGTAGAAAACGTATGGCTCGTTCAACCTCTAAGGCAGCATTTACATTTCCTGCGCGTGTTTCAACAAGACTCACATTCCATCGCTGGTTTTTGAAGACAAAGACCCCACGCTCATAGACAGTTCCTTCAGGATGTATTTCTTCATGAATATTGCCCAGGTACATACGGACCGCCTGGTACTCGACTGGAATAGCTGTAAAAATGACTGCGCGGAGCAGGTTTAAATCATCTTTCGGCATACAGATATCCTCCTGATAGCATACAGGCGGTGAATCGATTTTAAATTTTCCTATACATATATACCATATTTTCTGTATATTTACATCACTTTATGCCCTATAAAAATTCAGAAAACATAACGTTATGCATAAACATAGCTGAATCCCCCGCTCTACTCTCCGCTTCAAAGATAACAAAAAATGCGGCCATTGCAGACCGCATTGAAAGGACATTTTACAGAGTCCATCAAGGCCACGAACGTCAGTTTTTTATCTTGAAGCAAGAGCAAATCATGTTGCTATGTCAGCGACCGTTTCTCTCAAACCATTCGCCTGCAAGCGTCAGCAATATGACACTTCCTATATAATCTGACTGACGATGCCTCGCGCAATCAGTATCTCATCTCGATTGATGGTATGGCCCATGCGCGGATACAATTTCGCCGTTACCTGTCCGCCCAGCGCCTCCATCACCCCGGCGGAGTGCAGCACCCGTTCTTTGGGAATGTGGGGATCAATGTCACTGCATCCTAAAAAGACCGGTGTGCCTGCCAGCGAGCCGGGATAGTCACGCGGCGTACCATCTGGCCCGATCAAGCCGCCACTCAGGGCAATCATGCCCCCGTAGCGCCGGGCATGACGCGCCACAAATTCGAGCGAAAGGCACGCGCCTTGCGAGAAACCTACAATCACCACGCGCTCTGGCGGAATGCCAGCTTCGCTCACCCGATCGAGCAGCGAGGCAATCAGCGCCAGGCCGGACGAGAGGCCCGGCTCATTGCTGGCAAGAGGCGCGAGAAAGCTGTTCGGGTACCAGGTGTTGCCAGCCGCTTCAGGCGCGAGATAGGCAAAGCCTGGCCGCGCCAGTTCTTCGGCCAGCAGCAGAATATCCGCCGCCGTCGCGCCGCGCCCATGCACCAGAATCATGGCAGCCCGCGCGCTTGCCAGGGGTTCGCCAGCCGTCAGGACTGGCAATCCCTGGTGCGGCCCGCGCATCTCTCTATCTTGCTCGCTCATCACTTTGCCTCCGCCGGGTGCCATTCAGCAACGGTGAGCGGGCGCAACGATTCCTCTATCGCGCCGCGATTGCGCTCCAGCCAGGGCGGCAGCTTCAAATGCGTACCCAGTTCGGCCACATCTTCATCGACCGCGAAACCTGGTCCCAGCGTCGCCAGTTCCACAATATGCCCGTCGGGATCGTTGGTATAAATGCTCTTGAAGTACTCGCGGTCCAGTACCGGCGTGACGCGCAAACCCGCTTTGACCAATCTTTCGCGCCACATCAACTGCACCTCTTCATCGGCCACCGCCAGCGCGAAATGATGCGTTTGCCCTCTGCCAATCTGGGTGCGGCGCGTCTTGAGCGGGTCGCGTTCAAAGTAGGTAATCAGTGTGCCTGGGCGACCATCACCCACGCCCCAGTACCAGTGCGCTGAAGTGGGATCATCAAAGTTGGAGGTCATCTTCACCCGCCTCATGCCGAGCAAATCGCCAAAGAACGCCTGTGTGCGCTTAATATCGCTGCCGATGGCCGTGATATGATGCATTCCCTGGCTCAATGCCATATCGGCAGTGATTTCCGGCACCGCTTCAGGCCAGGTTTCGGCAGCGATACGCGCTTCATCGCGGTTATTGATCATCATTTGCGCCGGTGGTTCGCGGAACTCGGTGCCGAGGGCATCGGGCGCTTCGTCGATGATCCAGCCTGGGCCGCGCGTGGCAATCTCCAGAATGCAGCCATCCGGGTCAGTGAAGTAGATCGACTTGAAGTAATGCCTGTCCAGTGGCCCATCTACACTCAGACCCAGATCAACCAGGCGGCGCTTCCATTTCAACAGCCCGTCGTAATCATTCACAATCGTGGCGAAATGGTGCGTTCCCCCGATGCCAAAATGTCCCTTTGGCGCGTTCGGCCACTCGAAAAACGTCACCGCCGACCCCGGATGTCCCATTTCATCCCCGAAATAGAGATGATAGCTGCCCGGATCATCGAAATTGACCGTCCTTTTCACAAAACGCAAGCCCAGCACCTGCGTATAAAAATCAACCGTGCGCTGCGCATCCCCGCACACCAGTGTAATATGATGTATGCCTTGAATGGCATCATGAGATGACATACTTCTGCTCCTCCTTGCGAATCCAAATGTCTACAAATTCTCTGGCACTATTATATCCCAGAAGGCGTCATTGATGCGTCAAGAGGTCTATCCTTAATGGCCTGGCTACTGTAACCGGGTCACGTATCCCATTATGGCGGGGGAGATTGAAATATGTGCCGCCAATCCAGCCCTGCTCTGACCGCATAGTTGCGGCTCAGGCTTTTGTACCTCTATGCCAGAACGATAGGAGTTTACAAGTGCGTCGAATTTTTGCTCTGCTGGCTATCTCACTGACCGCAGTATTGCTCATTACCGTGTTCACGG
>DASTKD010000491.1:0-2523 GCA_035716135.1 Ktedonobacteraceae bacterium | reverse complement strand
CCCCTGTATTTTGTTGCGGCCCAGCCGTAGAGCGAGCAGTAATGCGAATGAAATGGCGAGCAGCACCACTGAAAGCGCGACCGCCGATTCCAGGTCGTTTTCGGCAGTGATGTAAACCGCGATGGGTGTGGTTTCGGTGACGCCGGGAAAGTTGCCCGCGAAAGTGATGGTCGCGCCCAGTTCTCCCAGTGCGCGCGCCCACGCCAGTCCCATGCCGGAGAGCAGCGCCGGACGGATGAGCGGCAAAATGACACGCCGGAACGTGTAGAAAGGCGAGGCTCGCAACGTGTAAGCCGCCAGTTCGTAGCGCCTGTCCAATTGCTCAAGCCCCGCTTTCGCTGTATTGATGAAGAATGGAGAGGCGACGAACATCTGCGCCATCACGACGGCCACAGTCGTAAAGGGCAGCGTGATGCCCAGGGGACTGAGGTAGCGGCCAAGCAGACCAAAACGCCCGAAGGTGATGAGCAGAGCCACACCCGCTACCACCGGAGGCAGGACGGTTGGCATCGTCACAATTGTCTCCAGCACAGCGCGACCGGGGAAACGCAGGCGCGCCAGCACATAGGCCACCGGCAGACCAAACACTACCGTTAAAAATGTGCTGATGCACGTCGTGATAATGCTCAGTTGAAACGCCTGGAGCGCTTCCGGTTGCTGGATAGCCTGCCAGAGCAAGGCCGGCGGCTCGCGGATGACCAGAGCCGCCAGTGGAATGCCGAGGAAGAGAAAAAAGCTTCCCGCCAGAATCGCTACCAGCAGCCTGGCAGACCAGCGCGACCAGATACTTCTAACGACAGGCTGCTTTATCAGGCTGCCTTGCATATACATACCCTCATCTATGAGTTAATCGCCATAAAGTGATATTTCGTCAGGATGGCCTGCCCGGCTGGCGAAAGCACGAAGTTGATAAAAGCCTGAGCATCTGAAGCGTGACTGGAAGCCTTGACGACGGCGATGGGATACTGGGCGATCACATTATATTGATCGGGAATATCGATAACCGTCACTTTGCTGGCGATGGCGGTGGTCACATCGGTGCGATAGACAAAACCAGCATCGGCCTCACCCAGTTGCACTTTCTGAACCACTGCTTTAACGTTATCTTCGCGCGATACAACGTTCGCCAGCACGCTACTGCCATACGTTGCCCCGTAGTCAGCAGACTTAGAGAGATTATCCAGTACCTGCAATGCGTATTTGCCGGCGGGTACGGTGGTCGCTCCCAGGTCAATCTTGACGCCTTTTTTCGCCAGGTCTTTCAGCGTAGTGATATTGCCAGGATTGCTGGTGGGGATTATCACCACCAGTCGATTCTTGACGAAAACCTGCGAGGTGTTGACCAATCCGGCGTCGCTGGCCTTTGTCATATTGGTAGCGTCAGCGGAGGCGAATACATCGGCGGGCGCGCCATTGGCGATCTGCTGCTCAAGTATTTGCGACCCGTTGTAGTTGGGTTTGATGGTGATAGTGGGATGCGCCTGGTGATAAGCGCTGGCTATTTCATTGAAGGATTCGGTTAATGATGCCGCGGCAAAAACATTCAGCGTCACGGGTGCGGAAGTCGCCGTCGGTGTACTGCCAGGTGTTGACGACGCTCCACATGCTGCCAGCAGCACACAAATGACGACCGATACGAGAAATACGCGCGAGAAATGTTTCATCGACACCTCCAGAGACAGTCAGGATAGCAAACAATAATCTATGGATGAGTAGTCATATACTGAGTATAAGGATAAGAGAGTACAGTGTCAAGGTCATAGATCATCTTTATCCGTGAACGTATAATCTGAAGAGAGGGTATTCGGGATAGTATCGTTGTTTACCGCTATAAATTCAAACAGAAGAGGGAGGATTATATGGTTGCTCGTCTTCGTTATGCCAAAGCCGCGCCAGGAGTTTACCAGGCGATGCTTAGTCTTGAGGAATATGTAGAAAACTGTGGTTTAGAACTACCGCTCATGAGGTTCGTCCAGATACGCGCATCGCAGATCAATGGGTGCGCGTATTGTCTGGATATGCATACCCAGGATGCCCGCGCTGAAGGTGAGAGTGAGCAGCGCCTCTACCTGCTTTCTAGCTGGAGAGAGGCCCCATTCTACAGCGAGCGAGAACGCGCGGCTCTGGAATGGACCGAGGCGCTCACTCTGATTGCTAATGACCACGTTCCCGATGAGGTCTATCAAAGCGTCCATCCTCACTTCACAGATGAGGAACTGGTAAACCTCACCCTTGCGATCACGACCATCAACTCATGGAATCGCCTGAACGTGGCTTTCCGCACTCCGGCAGGTACCTATCATCGCAGGCAAACAGCCGCCCACTGATGAGCCAGTGCATTTGAAAGAATCATCTACCCATGCACCATAGAGTCGATGTCAATTTTACCTGGGTACGGCCTGCCTTTCAGCTTGATAGGTGGAACGCGCCACCTCTTTTTTCCTGAACTGAACATCGGGCAGCAGTACAGCTAAGAACAGGAGGATCAAGCCGCAGACGCGCATGATGTCCCCGGTACGGTCA
>DASTKD010000490.1:0-2034 GCA_035716135.1 Ktedonobacteraceae bacterium | reverse complement strand
ATAATGTGATGCGCAAGTATTTCCAAATCCTCACCCCTTCGCGATTCGCAAAAAAAGGAGAGAGAAGAAGTTTGTGGGCTGTTAATAAATGACAATATGGGTGAACACTTGCACGAAGTTGTACAGCCATCCTGCATCGTCCTTCGACATGTTGACGCAGCCGTGCGAGCCATGAATGGAGTATTGCGTGCCGCCGGGATCAAGGTGAGGGAAGTTGGTGCCGGGGCCGTACTCGCTGCGCCACCAGCTATCGTGCATAAAGTAGCCGTTGCTGTGGAATTGCATGGCAAAGTTAATCGGTGTCGGCGGATACCAGTTGGGTGAAGACTGGGGTTCAGTCGATTTAAACTCGGTGGGCGATTTTTTACCCTCGACCCACCAGGTGCCGGGAGGCGTGGGCAGGTCCGGCTGCCCCGTCGTCACCTGAAAGGCATTGACCAGTTTCCCGTTATCGTAGATACGCGCGACCTGTTCCGCCAGCGAAACAACCACTACTTTCGTGTTCATGTAGTTGTAATGCTGCAAGAGCTGGATGTCGGTTTGATGCACCTGGTTATACGGCGTTTTGTCGTTAAAATCTGCTGTCATGGCCTGAAAGTTGGTCAAGTCCATGTTCAAATCTTCGATCAATTGCTGGTAATCGGCGAGGGTTTGCGCCGAATCCATTTCGCCCTTCAACCACAATGGGCCGGTGGCTCCATTTGGCCCGTATTCATAGCCAAGTGGGTAGGTCGTATTGTTATACGAGTCATGATAGGTATGCTGGCTGCCAAAGTTAGCCGCGTCCTGTTGCAGTTGCTGGAACAGGGAATTGCTTTCCGTTTTCAAGGCGGGAATCTGGATGGCCGCGACATGCGTATCCAATGTATGCAGCGCCTTTTTGTAGGCCGTATCATTGTTAGCGGAATGGAGAGCCTGCTGATCGCCGGTGTACTGCTGCTGGTAGGTGGTAACGTCGCCCTGATACTGCTGCATCAAAGCAATCCATTGCTGGTAGGTCTGCAACTGTGTGTCTCCCTGCTTTTGCAGTGTGGGCGAAACCGTTGGCGTCGCCAGAGGTGTTGCTGTACTGGTCGTGGAGTTTGAGGATGTTGACCCGCTCCCACCGCACGCGCTAAGTAATAAGAGACAAAACAGCAGAATGCTTGCTGTTATAGTACCGGTGCGCCCGCGAGATGAGCTATATATACGATTTCGGTTAAAATTTTTATGCATAAAACCGGTCCTTATCTAATTGTGCCTACTGTTTCTTAGTATACATTCTACTAATGGGACGTTTTGCCGTTGGAAATAGTTACAGAGCCAGACTGGTCTTGTCATCCTGAGCGCAGCGAAGGATCTCTGCCGTGCCAACGAGAGATCCTTCGCTGCGCTCAGGATGACAGAGGAAAGCGAAAGGTGACAGGGCATGGCCGGCTTTGATTGGCAATAGTCATTAAGACTCACAGTGAGCCTGATGCCAGAAATGCCTGAACCTCTTTTTGTGTTGGCAGGGATGGGAACGCGCCCCGGCGCGTCACCGCCAGCGCGCCAGCCACGCTGGCGCGGTGTAATGCTTCTTCCGTTGTCAGTCCTTGCGCCAGTTGCGCGGCCAACGCGCCACAAAAGGCATCTCCGGCAGCAGTAGCGTCCACCTGCATTACCGGAATGGCGGGTACCCATCTGTGATTTAGCTCTTGCTCTCCTATCTTGCTGCTCCAGATACTACCCTGCTCGCCCAGCGTGACAATTACATGCGATGGCCCGTATGCTATCAAACGACTCGTGGCTTCCATAGCACTATCCGGCGTATTCACCGTGAGATTGGCAAGCGTACCCGCTTCCGACTCATTGACCACCAGCATGTCTATCAGAGCGAAAAGCTCTTGCGAGAATGGTTCGCGCGGCGCGGGCGCGGCGTTGAGTACGGTGGTCATGCCCGCCTTGCGCGCGCCGCGCAGACCGGCAGTAATCGTCTCCAGGCGCATCTCACATTGAGCCATAAAGACGGTACGCTGACCCGCTACATCCTTCAGCGCGGATTGCATCACCCCC
>DASTKD010000489.1:0-4838 GCA_035716135.1 Ktedonobacteraceae bacterium | reverse complement strand
ACGAGGGTTGAGACGAAAAGGATAACAATACGCTGGAAAGGTGATGCATCCGCGCGCGGATGCATCACCTTTCCAGCGTATTGTTATCCTTTTCGTCTCAACCCTCGTATGGTTGGAGAAACCAGGCAGGCACCGGCCATCGCTATACATAACAGGGCAGGGATGCCCAGCACGAAGGGAGCGGCCAGCGCTCCCAGCAGCACGCCGCCAACCGCGCCGCCAAGCGGGTAGCCTGCCACGTTGAGCGCGCCTCGCGCTCCGAAGACCTGGCCGCGTGCCTGTTCAGGCACAAGGCGCTGCGTGAGCGTCTGCTCGACGACGTAGAACGGCGCGGCGGCGCAACCGGCCAGGGCCATGACGATGATAGCGACGGGCAAGGAGCGTACCAGGAGCAAGGGGAGCAGCAGCAAGCCACTGAAGAACAGGATCAGTGCGAGCGTGATGCCCTGGCGTTCGCGGCCTACCCAACGCTGGCTGAGCAGACCGAGCGCCAGCAGCGAGCCCAGGCCGAAGGCCGACATGAGCAAACCATAGCCGACCGAACCCGCGCCCAATGTTCTCTGACTGTAGAGCGGAATGGCAATCTCGGCCAATCCCTGCGCGAAAAGAAACAATAGCGTCAGGATGGTCAGCCATAAGATGCTGCGCGTATTGATGATCGTACCAAAACCCAGCAGGCTTCTTTTGCCCTGTGACCCCAATTCGCCGATTCGTGCCTGCGCGAAACGCGGCACTGAGCTTGCCATTATGCCCATGAATACGAACGTCAGAGCATCAAGCAGCAGCACGGCTGGCGCGTTGATGTAGAATACCAGGAAGCCCGCCAGGGCTGGTCCGACCAGCGTGGCGGCATCCCAACTGATAGAGGACAGGGCGTTGGCGCGTTCCAGTTCTTTCCAGGGAACAAGGCGCGGGATGACAACGCGCGTACCAACCTCGGTAGCGGGCGCGAGCAAACCAGCGCACAGGGCCAGGCCATAGACCATCCACAGGTGTAAGTTGCCGCTCCAGTACAAAAGCGGAATGGCGGCGATGAGAGCGGCGCGCCAGAAATTGTCAAAGCCCATGATAAAGCGCGGTTGAAAACGATCAAGCAGTTTGCCCAGCAAAGGGCTGCTTATCATAGCCGGCAACTGGAAACACAGTACCAGCAGCCCGATGGCGAGACCGGAACCGGTCAATTGCAGGACAAACCAGGTCAGGGCAACGACGGTCAACGCATCGCCCATACGCGAGATGGTCAGTCCCAACCAGAGACGGCGGAAAGCAGGATGCTCTAAGGGCGAGGCAGCAACCGCGCCTTTCAGCGGCGCTTTGTTGTGCGATAAACGCATGGCGGCGGCTTCGCGCTGGAGTTGTTCCCGGTGCTGCTTTGCCATTTGTTCATGGAAATGGGAATGCATGGTCAATCTCCTCTCATAACTGTGAAAACTCACTCGAGAGACGCATAAATTGACCATCTGGACGCCATGCTATAGAATAGAGGCAGGCCAGACGGTGACAACCGTAGGGTCAGGGATAGGGCGTGTTGAAAGCTTTGGTCGGCAAGAACACGCCCTACTCGTCAATTTGATCTATTTAAGGTACATACTCAATAAATCTCCCAGGCTATCCAGCACATCCGGGCGCAGGCTGTAGCGTTTATCGCTCAACCTCATACGCACCAGGCCAGCCGAGCGCAGCGTAATCAAGTGATGATGCATGGTTGTTTTTGCCACTCCAAAATCATCCGCCAGCTCTTGCAAGGTGTAGCTTTCGGCTGAAAGCTTCTTGAGTATACGCAGGCGGCGCTCATCCGCCAGCGCCTTCGCCAGGCGCAGTAGGCGCACCGGGGGCGCATTACTGCCGGCAACCACACTCTCGTCAGCCACAGGAAAGTAGAAAATGCGCGTACCATGATGTTCGGCGTCCGAGTTGTAAGGACGATTGATATAGGAGGGAATGAGTACGACGCGCTTGATGCCCGGCTCCGGCACGTATTCCCAGCCGGTACACGTCTCAATCAATTGCTCCGGCGACATAGTAGCCCACAAGGCGCGTCTGGCCTCGACATCGCGCGCCAGGATGGGCAAAACCACCGGCTCCTGCTCGCGGAACACCTCCTCATACCAGCGGCGCAAAATATCGAGCAACATGTTTTTCGTGGCAACTATATCGAGAACCAGCAACCAGCGCAATGTTTTTTGCCACTCGGCATCATCGGGAAAAGAGGTTTTGAGCAACATTTTCTGCGCCTCGCTATCCCCCTGAGCCGCTGCATAGATCGTTTCGGGCGGCGTAACGCGGCGATGCTCGCGCACATAATAGCCTAATAAGTGGAGCCGCAATTCCAACGCATCGATGGTTTCCAGGTAATCAATAAAGGTGGGAACATCGCGTGGAGCCGGGCAATTGTAGGCGAGACTGAATATGTGTTCCCAGACCTGGTGACTGTGAAAGCTGAACTGCTCAATGTTTGCCAGCAGGTCAGGCGAGGCTTTGGCGCGTACATCTTCAAACCAGGCCTTGCCTACATCATACGTTACCTCGCTGTGGAAATCACCGCAGGCATCGCTAAAAACACACAGGCTTATCAAGAACTCGTAGGCCGGAGCGGCCTCAACTTCAACTATTAGTGATTGTCTTCGCAGCGGTACATTCCGCGCAGCCATGATCTTTTCCCTGAATGTGAGATTCAATCTGTTTCATACGGTACGAAATATCTCGTACAATACGATTGTAATCGGATGATGTGAGTTTGTCAAGTCTAATGAAGACGAATTTGCGAACCGCCTCCTCCTGTCATCCTGAGCGCAGCGAAGGATCTCTCGTCGGCACAATAGAGATCCTTCGCTGCGCTCAGGATGACAGAGAGAAGCGCAGGATGACAGAGAGAAGCGCAGGATGACAGGTGTACTTTTGTGAATGTTTCCAGTTGCCCTGATGCCCCGGTAATACTTCACATTTACCACAAAAAGTAATTTTTACCGTTGCCCGACTGAACAAATTAGACTATAATGGAGCCATATTCAAAGAAAAGCAATTAAAAAGAGCGGATTTATAGCTTCCGACTTCCAGTTTAGTATGTACAAGGAGAGCGTCGATGAGTGACCGCGTGAGTCAGCAAATAGGCAATTATCGCCTCGAAAGGCTTCTGGGAAGCGGGGGCTTCGCGGATGTGTATCTGGGCAAGCAGGTGTATCTGGATAGCCTGGCCGCCATCAAATTGCTGAAAACAACCCTGACCGAGGGAGATATTGAAGATTTCCGCTCGGAGGCGCGCACGCTGGTACGTCTCATACATCCCCACATTGTGCGTATTCTAGACTTCGGTCTGGAAGGCAATACCCCTTTTCTGGTGATGGATTACGCGCCTAACGGCACGTTGCGCCAGCGTCACGCGCGTGGCACACGTCTGCCTGTCACTACCGTTATTGAGTATGTGAACCAGGTCGCCAGCGCTTTGCAATTCACGCACGATCAGAAAATCATTCACCGTGATGTCAAACCGGAGAATATGCTGCTGGGACGCCAGAACGAGATTTTGCTCAGTGATTTTGGCATCGCGGTAGTCGCGCAAAGTACGCGCACCGAGTTTACGCAGGAAACGGTTGGTACCATCTCCTACATGGCCCCGGAACAAATCCAGGCGCATCCGCGTCCCGCCAGCGACCAGTATTCGCTGGGCGTGATCGCGTATGAGTGGCTGAGCGGAGACCGTCCTTTCAATGGCACATTCACGGAGATCGCGGTTAAGCACATGATGACACCTGTGCCACCACTGCATGAAAAGATCCCCTCGATCTCGCCCGACATAGAACAGGTCATACTCACCGCGCTCGCCAAAGATCCAACGCAACGTTTCGGCAGCATACAGGCATTCGCCACCGCTCTTGAGCAAGCCAGTCATGGAGAGAAGAAAAGTTTTCCGGCGATTGCTCAAACGCAGCTTGCGCCAAAGCCCACGCCTGCGCCCACACTGGCTCCAACCATCGTAGCTTCGCCCGTCACGCCAATATTGCCGCTTATGCAGCCTGACGTTCAGAATACTCCTTCCGGCGCGCGGGCAGGAGGTCCCGTAGAAGCTACTGCTGCTATAGATACGCCTGGCACGCCATTTCAAGCGCCATCGCCCGCGTACCTTGAGGCAAACGCGCCCACCATCGCTACGCCATCCGTCCAGTCATACAACCCGGTGACGCCGCCACCACCAGCCCCACCCACGCTTCAACGCCAGCCAGAAGCGGAACGCAAAGGCATGTCCAGGCGCGCGGTTTTGCTCGCGGGCGTATCCGCCGTAGGCGTTGTAGCGGTCGGTGGAACAGCCCTGGTACTCGCAACCCACAATCCTCCGACGGTGACAGGCGGCAACCACTCGACGCCCTCGGCGACATCACGCGCAACAGCGACGACTCAGGTGAATCCAAATATCCTGGCGGAAGATACATTTCAACGCCCAAATCAGCCTTTTTGGGGAACAGCTTCTGATAGTTTAACCTGGGGTGGCGATGCGATTAATTCAAATGATTTTTCAATCGTCAATCATCGAGGTCAAATACACCGGACAGCAGGGGGTAATTCACTTTACACAGCAGTTCTGGGTACGCCCCATAACGATTTCGAGGTAATAGTTAGTGCTATGCTCGATAGTTACAGCAATTCTCATATTGGTGTTATGCTGCGCTATCAGGATGACAATCACTATTATAAAGCTCGCATTATCGGGAATGCGCTGGATATTATCAATAGAAAGGATATTAACACTAGCCCAACCTTAGGTTCTATCCCTTTCACTGCCAATCATGGTACCTTTTACACTATCCGTTTTCAGGCGGTCGGCACAACACTTCGAGCGAAAG
>DASTKD010000488.1:0-3204 GCA_035716135.1 Ktedonobacteraceae bacterium | reverse complement strand
ACCCGAAATACACTACCCCATTCGCTACTGTCACGGAACCCACAACATTTGCACCGGTAGTATACGACCAGAGCAGTTTCCTGTACTCGCCCTCAGCGCGTATAGCTTCTTATCATTAGACCCAACATACGCCACCCCATTCGCTACCGCTGGCGAACCGATAACATCCAGGCCTGTCGTATACGACCAGATCAACTTCCCCGTACTCGCATTCAGCGCGTACAGTTTCCTATCATTAGACCCGAAATAGATCACCCCATTCATTATTGCCGGGGTAGTCTGCACCGCGTTACCCGCGATAAACGACCAATCCTTCACCAGAGTGCCAACATTTGAAGGGTTCAGCGTCTTTTCAGCGGTGTTATCTCGTGTTCCGGCAGCAGTATAGCCAAACATCGGCCAGTGGCCTGATCCAGACGTGGGACAAATAGAAAATGCAAGGTTGCCAGAAGCTACACGGGAGCTTGCCGCAAGCGCAAAGGAAACAGGAACCATGCACACCAGACAGGCCACAACGACGAAAATAGTGCGAGTGAAATTTCTCAATGTATGCACCTCTCTCAAAGGAAGTAGCGACCGACCTGATTGTAAGACCGTATATCAGGCCGAGACTTTTCAAGAAACTATGGTATCTTGAAGAAGTATCTAATCAAGGTACCATAGTTTCATTGAGAATCGGTTAAAGTTGAGTTATAAATCGGTCAAGATAGCCACAGACACCTGCCGCGCTACGCTCCGGGCAGCAGCGGTTTCTACTGGCTGATTCGCAACACCGTATCGTATACTAACTCTACTGACTCGCGTCCAACGTCTCATCAGAGGAGCAACATGCAGACCCCGGCTACTACCACACCACACCCTTTCATAGATGCAGCCCCATTTCATGCCGATGTGCGGTATATCGAGTCGCTGTGGCGGCGTTTCCCTGTGGGGAATGTTGATATGCCATTCATTGATATTGGCGAGGGCGAACCGCTGGTCTTTGTGCCAATCCTCGAGCATCTGGAGTGGGTATACGCGCGCCAGGTACAGGCTTTTAGCCGCTCGCGGCGCGTTATCTTGTATCGACGGCAAGAATCGCGCGCGCGCTTTGTCGGGCTGGCGGAACGCGCGGGAGAACTGCTGAACGTACTCGACAGTCTGGGCTTGCACCAGGTTGACCTGGTGGGACATGGCGATGCCGCGATGGTGCTATTCGAGTTCGCCATCCAGTACCCGCGACGTTGTCGCTCGCTGACCATCATTGCCCAGGCAGCCGATTACCAGATCGCGCCGCACCCGTTCATCTGGCTCTTGCACGAACTCTTCATACGCCTGCCTGTCGAACACATTCTCTCCGCCTCGTTTTTGCGCCGCATTGTCATAAACTACATCATGTCCTCCCGGCGCGGTAAGGACGAATTGCAACCCTCCCCGCCACAACTACCGCGCCACTTGATCGAAGAACAATTTGCGAAAATCGCCGCATGGCCTGCCGTCTACAAATTTTCCGTGCTGCCCATTATTCATAATTTCGATATACGCCAGCTTTTGCATCGTCTGACCATGCCCATCTTACTGATAAATCGCGCTGACGACGCGCTTTCGCCAGAGGTAAAAACGGGCTGGCTGGCGCGGCAACTACCAGATTGCGCGGGCTATCACGTCATTGCAGGCGGCGAGCGATTTTTCATGTATGCGCAGTCCGAGCAGGTAAATGCGCTGATGCAAACATTCCTGACAAGTGAACTGCATCGCTCGCTACAAACCTGATCCGGCCTATATCCAAAAGTACCTCTCGTTCGTATGTACATATACATATAGCCGTATCGCGCGGTGCGATACAAGCAGTGACAGGGCAAACAACTATGAAGCGTTTCAGGCGGGTCGTGATTACGGGTCTCGGTGTCGTCGCTCCCACAGGTATTGGTAAGGAGGCATTCTGGTCGGCCTGCCTTGCTGGTCGCTCTGGCATCAGGCACATTACCCGCTTTGATGCCAGCCAGCTACTCACCCGCATCGCGGGCGAAGTTCCCGATTTTGATCCATTGCCGCTCGGTTTGACCCCCGCCGAAATCCAGATACTGGATCGCGGGACGCAATTCGCGCTCTCCGCCGCCAACCTTGCCGTTGAGGATAGCGGCCTGCTGGCAACGTTGGATGCGGATCAGCGCGAAAGAATGGGCGTCTTTATGGGCGCGGCCATGTGCGCGGGAGACGAGGGCGAAAAAATGTGGATACGCTTTACCGATAAGGGCAAACATCTACCCCGCCTGGATAGCGACAGAGACGCTGCATATCATGTTCAATCGTCCAGCACTCTGTTGTTAAGCTTCGCTCTAGCCAATGTCATTGCCACCCATCACAGTTTGCATGGGCCATGCGCGGTCTTTGCTACAGGCTGTTCAGCCGGAGCGGATGCTATCGGACAGGCATACTGGGCCATCCAGGAGGGATACGCAGATAAAATGCTCGCGGGAGGTTCCGATTCTGCCATCACCGCGACGGGTATCAACGTTTTTTCCGTGATGAAAGCCCTGAGTACGCGCAACGATGCGCCGGAACAGGCATCGCGCCCGTATGATGGGCAGCGCGACGGCTTTGTGATGGCCGAGGGTGCGGGCGTGCTGGTGCTGGAAGAACGCGAGGCAGCTCTTGCTCGTCACGCCCATATCTACGCCGAGATCACCGGTTTTGTCTCCAACAGCAACGCCTATCACATGACCGCCCTGCCGGAAGACGGCCAGCCCCTGCAAGCGCTGCTGCGCCAGGCCATGCAGGAGACGGGCATCGAGCCACGACATATCGGCTATATTAACTCACACGGCAGTTCAACCCTGTTTAATGAACGCGCTGAAACAGCAGCCTACAAAGCCGTCTTCGGCGAACATGCCTACGCTATTCCCATAAGCGCCACCAAATCGATGATCGGCCATACCCAGGGCGCAGCCAGCGCCATCGAAACGCTCGTCACCGCCCTGGCCCTCGACCGCCAGCACATTCCCCCCACCATCAACCAGCACCATCCCGACCCACAATGTGACCTGGATTACGTACCAAACGTGGCACGTCGTGCCTCATTTGATATTGCCATAGCGCACTCCAGCGGCTTCGGCGGCGTCAACAGCGCACTGGTGCTGGCACGAAATGTATATGATGGCGCGGGCGACCACAAGGGTCCCCACCCGACCCAACCCATCCCCCGCCCCTACGATGAACGCACCG
>DASTKD010000487.1:0-22667 GCA_035716135.1 Ktedonobacteraceae bacterium | reverse complement strand
TGCAATTGCCATTCCAGGCGACGTAGCGCAATAGTAACCGGTGGGGTACAAAACTGCATTAAGGATAACCGGCAGGCGACGCGGGCGTCGCCTGCCGGTTATCCTTAATGCACCATATCGCTTGACACGCTCTCTGCAATCTCCTATACTAAGTGTGTAATTGACACTAATCAAGAGGTGTCATTGCATCGTTATCATATGAGTTTTCATTGTAGAAGGCAACAAACTGGAAAGAGATAAAGCGGGCATTATGGAAGAAACGGAAACGCGCGAGGGTTCGGCGAGCGGTGAAAGTGATGTAGAGCAGGTGAGCGAGGCGCAAGCGCATCATTATGACGCCAGCAAGTACGAGCGGCCATCGGTGACAGTGGATGTAGTGATGATGAGCCTGCGCCAGCGCGATCTCCAGGTCTTGCTGGTCAAGCGGCGCTCGTGGCCGTATGAGGGCATGTGGGCCATTCCGGGCGGCTTCGTGAATATGGACGAGTCGTTGGAGACGGCGGCCAAGCGCGAGTTGCAGGAAGAGACCAATGTGCAGGATGTGTACCTGGAGCAACTGTACACCTTTGGCGATCCAGGCAGGGACCCGCGCACGCGCGTCATTACGGTTGTCTATTTTGCCCTGCTGGACTCCGAACGATTGCAGGTCAAGGCGGGGGATGATGCCGCCAATGTGGGCTGGTTTTCGGTCTATCACTTGCCCGACCTGGCCTTCGATCACGCCAAAATCCTCCAGTATACGCTTGATCGTTTGCGCGGCAAGCTGCAATATACGCAGATCGCCTTCAACCTGTTGCCGGAACAATTTACGCTGCGCGAATTGCAGCGCGTCTACGAGATCATCCTGCATCGCCGCCTGGATAAACGCAATTTTCGCAAGAAGATTCTCTCAACCGGCATCCTCGAAGATACGGGCGCGAAAAAGATGGAGGGAACGCACCGCCCGGCGCGCCTGTACCGCTTCAATCCGGCAGCTGAAACCAAATTGTAAATTACTCTACTTCTAGCAATTTAGGTATGTCGCTGAGCGAGTGAATCACGATACAGTCGATCTTGCTTGCCTGTAGTTTGCGGTCGCGGTCAAGCAAAATTGGTGTGATGCCGGCGGCGCGCGCGCCCAGCACATCGAGAATGTAGGAATCGCCGATATGCAGGGTGTAATCAGCGATGCTGTTGGCTCGTTGTAATGCCAGATCGTAAAGCGAGGGCGAGGGTTTGGCGTGACGAGCGAGTGCCGAAACCACCAGGCTATCAAAGTATTTGTTGAGGCGCAGTTCATGCAAGATATGTCCCAGCGCGATGCCCCAGTCTGAGATAACGCCCAGCGTATAGTTCTTTTCTTTGAGGGCGTCGAGAGTAGGTACCACATCGGGGTAGGTTTGCCAGCTTGTGTGCTGGTCAAATTCGTGCGTTATCAAACGCGCAAGCTCGTAGAGGCGTGTTTCATCCTGTTCTTCCACAAACGGGCGCAGGAAGTTCATGTAGTACTCGATCCAGAAAGCGTTGATGGTCTGTTCGCTGTCCCACATGTAGCGTCTCAGGCGCGTCTGGCTAAAGAAGAAGTTTTCGGCATCGGTGATGCGCTCTTGCAACTTCTCCAGGTGAATATGCAGGTCGAGCTGCCTGCATATGCGCTGGCATATTTCGGCTGTCGAGGGATTGGGATGGAGCAGGGTGAAACCGGCATCGAAAAAAATGGTACGTATCGATTGTGGCTGTTCGAGCAGCATTATGGCATGTTTCCTTCAGGGTATTCCGGCTAAGCTGGCACATGAAATGCAGGAGGTGTCGTCCTCCTGCATTTCGTGCGCCAGCTTAAATTAACCTTTGGCCCTGTACACGGCATCGGCGGCGGCGAGCGCGGCCCCGGCACTGGGCTGCAAACCGCTGCGCGGCAACACATGTTCAAGGGCTGAGAGTACAGTATCGACGTTTTTGCGACAGGAGTTGTAGCCCATCAGTCCAATGCGGATCAGGCGACCTTTCAGCGCGCCGAAGCCGCCGCCGATCTCAATCTGGTATTCGTTCAGCAGACCATCGCGGATGGCGAGTTCGTCTACGCCCTCTGGCAGTTTGATGGCGGTCAGAACGGGCAGTTCGTAGCCGGGCTGCGTCAGGATGCTCAGCCCCAACGCTTTGACGCCCGCTCTCAGAGCCTCGCCGTTGAGCTGGTGGCGCTTCCAGCGTTCCTCCAGCCCCTCTTCGAGGCCGATGCGCAGGGCTTCGCGCATCGTGTAAACCAGGTTGCTGCACGCTGTATGGTGATAGGTGTGATCGCCATTCCAGTAACGATTGAGCCTGTGCAGGTTGAGATAGTAGCTCTGCACGGGCTTTTTGCGGCTCTCGATGACTTTGATGGCGCGTTCGTTGAGTGTGACGGGAGCCAGCCCTGGCAGCGCGCCCAGGCTTTTCTGGCTACCAGCATAGCAGGCGTCGATCTTCATGTTATCAACATGCATCGGCACACCGCCTAGCCCACATACAGCATCTACTACAAAAAGCGCTCCGTGCGCGTGTGTAACGCGCTCAAGCTCTTCGAGGGGTTGCCAGAGTCCAGTAGATGTTTCGGCGATGGCTGTGGCGAAAACTTTGGCCTCTGGATGCTCTTTGAATGCCTGCTCGAGCGCTTCGGCGGTGAGCGGCTTGCCCAGTTCGGTCGTGAGATTGACGACCTTTGCGCCCGCGCACGAAGAAATTTCCACGATCATGCCGCTAAAGAAGCCCAGGCTGCCCGCGATAATGGTATCGCCCTCCTCGAGCAGGTTGGTGAGTACCGCTTCCGCGCCGGAGAAACCGGAGCCGGAGACGCACAGCGTCATCTCGTTCTTCGTCTGAAATACCTGGCGCAGCAGGTACGCGGTCTCTTCCAGCATGGTGAAAAATTCCGGGTCGATGTGGCCGAGTTGCGGCGCTGAGGCGACACGCAAAATACGCGGGTCAACGTTGCATGGACCAGGGCCAAGCAGCAATCTGTACGAGGGATTGATTTCGGGAAGCGCGTTTTGATAGACTTCGCTCTTCCCCATTACCAGTTGTGCCATGTGTTACCTCTCCTTGCTTGCTAGTGGTTTGAACAATAAACCCCCTGGTCACAGTTGCGGACTTACTTAGTGGTTGCCTCAGCCTCGAACAGGTGCTGCAACTTGTCTGCCTGATCGACCGTGATCAGGTTATCAATAAACTCGTCTAACTCGCCGTTGAGTACGCCGGGTAGATTGTGGCGCGTGTAGCCGATGCGATGATCGGTGACGCGATCCTGTGGGAAGTTATAGGTACGAATCTTCTCGCTGCGGTCGCCGGTCTGCACCTGCGAATGCCGCGATTTGCTCAATTCTTCCTGCCTGCGAGCCTCTTCTAAGTCCCACAGGCGAGACTTGAGGACAGAAAGAGCCTTTGTCTTATTCTTCAGTTGCGATTTCTCGTCCTGGCAGGTGACGACCAGCCCGCTAGGCAGGTGCGTGATGCGCACCGCCGAGTCGGTCGTATTGACGCTCTGGCCGCCGTGTCCGGTGGAACGGTAGACATCGACGCGAATGTCGGTATCCTTAATATCAATGTTAATATCGTCGTCGGCCTCCGGCAATACGATGACTTTGGCGGTCGAAGTGTGAATACGCCCGTTGGCCTCGGTAACGGGAACGCGCTGTACACGATGGGTGCCGCCCTCGTATTTCATGCGGCTGTACGCGCCCCGGCCCTTGACGACGAAGGTGATGTCCTTAATGCCGCCCTGCCCCGTTTCGTTGCTATCCAGGATTTCGATTTTCCAGCGCCTGTTATCGGCGTAGCGGCTATACATGCGGAAGAGTTCGCCCGCGAAAAGCGCGGCCTCGTCGCCGCCCGCGCCACCCTGGATGGTGACAATAGCGTTTTTATCGTCCATAATATCTTTTGGCAGCAGCGAAATTTTGACCTGTTCGAGCAGTTGCTCTTTGTGCTGCCTGAGACGTTCTATCTCTTCATAGGCCATGTCGCGCAATTCCGGCTCGTTGCCGCTTGTATCGTACATCTCCTGCGCGTCGGCGATCTGCCGGTCGTTTTCGCTCAGCTCGTGATATATCTGTACGACCTCTTCCAGTTCAGCGTGTTCGCGGCCATAACGTTGCAGCAGCGAAATGTCGTCGAGTACATCCGGCTGTGACATGAGCGTATTCAGTTCTTCGTAGCGTTGCGCAAGGCTGGCAAGCTTATCCATCAAATCCATTGGTGTGGGTTCTCCCTCAATCTCCTCATCCGCCCGCTCAGCCTGGACGCAAGGGGCAGGCTGTCAGTGTTAGCTATGTGGCTCTTTCTCTAATCGTACCATATTTTATACTATGACGGAGCGGACGAAATCATGCAAATTAGTGTGCGTCTACAGGTTTTTTATCTACATCCTGTGTAGAGCGGTCTGAAACGGGGCATGAAGGCGCGTCGCTACCCGGCAGCAAGCAGGTAGCGTTCGGTGGTGATGCGATATGTGGTTGTGGCGCGTATCAGAAATTTCATACACTTCATTATATCACGTTTTGGCATTGAATTGTGAAACAGAACCTATTCTGTAAACCAAATTAGGAGTATACTACGCTCAAAGAAACCATAACAATTTGGAGGAGGATTACACCATGCGCTTCTGCTTTATCCTCGAAGAAAAATATGCGCACAAGCCGATGCCAATGGTGGTGGCGGACCAGTTACAGCAGTGGGGCCATCAGATCGAGGTGTTACAGCCGTATGCGGCTGTGACCAGCCTGACCGACCTCTCGCTCACCGATTATGACGCCTACGTGCTGAAGACGGTTTCAGAGGGTCCGGGTTTGACGATTCTGGAGGCGGCGGAGGCGGTTGGCATCCCTACCATTAACAATTCGCGCGCCATTCGCCTGGTGCGCGATAAAGCGGTCTCCGTGGCGTTCGCGCAAGCCTGTGGTCTGCCGGTGCCGACCACCTACTTTGTGGGGCATTATCGCGCCCTGGTGAACGTGCCGCGCGACCTGTATCCGGTGGTGGTCAAACCCAGCAATGGCACTTCGATGCAGGATATTCACCTGGTGCGCACGTATGAAGAGATGGCGAGCTTGACGCTCGACGACAGCAGCTATTACCTGGCGATGCGTTATGTTGAGAACACCGGCTACGACATCAAATTGTATGTCACGGGGCAGGAGGTTCATGCTATCGTCAAAAGCTCGCCCCTGCATGGCGTGGTGCAGGAGGCGGAGATTCCGGTGAGCCGCGAAATGCTCAAACTGGCGCAGCGCGTAGGGCAGGTCTTCGGGCTTGATCTCTATGGCGTGGACGTGCTGGAAACGCCGCAAGGTTTGATGCTGGTAGACATCAACGACTTTCCCAGCTTCTACGGTGTGCCGCGCAAGGTGGCAAGCGTGGCGGAATACATCCTGCACGCCGCCTATCGCACCAGTCTCAACGGGAAAAAGCGCGTCGCCCGTCCGGTCATTGCCGCGCGTAAATCGCTGGGTCGCCAGGTATCGCGCATCGTCCCGGCGGAACTGGTCAGCCGCAGTGTAAGCGCGAAGCGCGTGCAAACTCATTAATGAAACCTCATGAGCGCCTGTTACGTGTCGTCAATAGTGAAAGCCACGAACAGCAGGATCTGTGAATGATTGCCAGGAAGAACCGGGATGGGATAAGGAAAGGCGACCGCAAGGGTCGCCTCTACTAAGAACGTCCGGTCGGTCTTTAATGGGTGCGTCATAGTAGAGGCGACCCTTGCGGTCGCCTTGCTCCCCACCACCGCAATCTTTTACAAGCTCTGATGATGAACAGGAAGTGAGGTTTACCGATGAAGAAAACCCTTAATACTACTCAGCTTAATGGCAACGACCTGACACAGAATGCCAGACAGGTCGTTCGTTCGACTGCCGCTGCTGTGCAGGATAAAGTGCAAACCGGGATAGCTAAAACCCAGGATGCCTTATTAACCACCCTGGATGCTACGCAGGATACGCTCACCAGCGCTCAGAAAGTGGCAGGCAAGAGGCTAAAAAAGGCGCGCAAGCAGACTCGCAAGAGCCTCAACCAGCTTCAGAGTAACGTGCAGCCGGCGCTATCCAGATCGCAGGATGCGCTGCAAGCCGGTCTGAGCGTGGCGCAGGTCGCCTTGCAAAGGAATGTGAAGCGCGCCAATAAGAAGCTGAACAAGAATCTAAAGAAAACTCGTAAGAATATGCGCGGTTTGCAAGGGAACTTGCAAGATAAGGCGCAGGCCGGCCTGGCTGTCACCTCGGATGCCCTGCAATCTGGCCTGAGTTCCGCCCAGGTGGCGTTAGGAAAAGGGACGAAACAGGCAAACAAGAGCCTGAAGCAGGCGCGGAAAAACATTCAGGGCATGAGCGATTCGCTGCAATCCAACATGCAGCGCGCTGCCCGCAAACGCCAGCGCCGCAAATTCTTTTTCCGTGTGGGATTACTGACTGGCCTGGCGCTGGCTCTGCTCTATGCTCCCTGGCCGGGTTCGCAGTCTCGCCAGCGCCTCGCCGATTTCTGGCAAGAACAGGTCGTCAATCGGCTCCAGCGATTCCAGCAATAACGCATGGACGACGAAGCATCGAGACCATCTGAAAAAGACGCAAAGACCTTGAATGAACGCCAATCCGATGCAATGAAGGAGCAGTGATGGCTATCGATCTGCCGTATCCCCTATTCGCCGGATATGCCCGATGTCGTTCATGATGTAAAGCACACGCTTTTTGCCTGCGACTCGTATGACAGTAATGGAGGTGTTGGCTGCCGGAAAGAAAAAGTCGCGTTCCAGCCCCAGCGTTTCGGCGGCGTAGGCGTTGACTACGCCGCCATGCGCGAACGCCACCACGCGCTGGCCGACGTGCCTGCTGGCGATTTCATCGAAGGCTGCCACGACGCGCTGGCGGAAGGCTTTAGAGGGTTCGCTATCGGGGATGGCATCCCAACTGCCGCTTTCCCCCGCCAGACGCACGATGTCGCGCTGGCGTTCATGCAGCGCCTGGTAGAGAGCTTCCAGATCATTTTTATCATCGGGCAATGGGCGCAGATTGCCCAGCTTGACCTCTTTTATGCCGTCAACGATGATGGGCGTTAAGTTCAGACGTTCAGCGAGGGGCGCGGCGGTTTGCTGGCAGCGCAGCAACGGGCTGCTATAAATGGCATCGAAATGGATGGCGCTGAGACGCTCGGCCAGGTCCTGAGCCTGCTGGCGTCCGATTTTGCTGAGCGGCAAATCGTCATAAATGCCGCTGGGAATGATTTCGTCCGCGCCAGGGATAGCGTCTCCGTGACGCACGATGAAAATCTCAGCCGCGTTCTCGCGCTGAAACAAAAAAGGGTCTTGCATATGGTTGTTCGTTTTCCTTATTTCTCAGAGGAATTACAGATTTCCAGCGCGCGGCGCGCCAGGCCGGGTACTCCTGTCTCCAGTTGTTCAAAGAATGGGTCGTCGGTTGTGCCGGAGCGGTGGCGCTGGTAGCTGCCTTCGAGCAGGATTGCCAGTTTCCAGATTGCCAGGGCCTCGTAAAAGGCCATGTCGCGTATCGAACGTCCGGTACGTTCGGCGTAGTAGTCGGCGATTTCCGCGCGCGTGAAGAAGCCGGGAGTTTCGGTGATGCGCCGCGTTGCCAGGGTAAACTCCGGCAGTGGGTCGCCTGCTTCGCGCCAGTTGGAGAGCAGATAGCCGAGATCGGCCAGAGGGTCGCCAATGGTCGCCATTTCCCAGTCGAAGATGGCGATCAGTTCTGGCCGCTCGCCGGCGTACATGCTATTGTCCAGGCGGTAGTCGCCATGTACGATGGTGGCCGGTCCCGAAACCGGCAGGTGTTTCACCAGCCACGCCGTCACGGTATCCAGGTCGGGCAAGGGTCGCTGGCGCGATTTCTCCAGTTGTCCCGTCCAGCGGCGAATCTGGCGTTCAATATAGCCTTCGGGCTTGCCAAAATCGCCCAGGCCGACCGCCTGCCAGTCCACAGAATGCAGGGCAGCCAGCGCGTCGATCAATTCTTTGCTGATGGTCCTGCGTCCGGCTGCATCACTGGCATACGCGGGCAACTCATCGCGGATCACAATGCCATACTTACGCTCCATGAGATAGAACGGCGCGCCGGTGATGCTGACATCGTCGCAGGCCAGGATGACGCGCGGGGTGGGAACATTGGTGTTGTTCAAGGCTTTGAGTACGCGATACTCGCGCAATACGTCGTGCGCAGTGGGCAGCAAGGGTCCGCGCGGCGGGCGGCGCAGCACCCATTCTTGCTCGCCGCGCCCGATATAAAATGTTTCGTTGGAATGCCCTCCGAAGACGCGCTCGACGCGCAATGGGGTATCATCGCCCGCAATGCGTTTAGCGAGATAGCGGCCTAAGCGTTGCTCGTCGATTAATGGCGGAAGCGTGGTCATAACACCTCCCCTTCTATTGCGTCAACTGGCGAACAACGGTACGCGCGACGGCGCGTTTATGCACTTCGTCGGGGCCATCGACGATATGCAGCGTGCGCGCGTGCGCCCACATGGAGGCCAGCGGGAAATCATTGCTCAGGCCGGCGGCTCCAAAGACCTGGATGGCGCGGTTCACCACGTTGGTGAATACTTCAGGCGCGGCAATCTTAATCATGGCGATCTCTTTTTGCGCTGCCTTCTTCCCCAGAGTATCGATCATCCAGGCGGCTTTGAGGGTCAGCAGGCGCGCCTGTTCGATCTCCAGTTCGGACTGGGCGATCCAGTCCTGAATGATGCCTTGCTCGGCCAGTGGCTTGCCAAAAGCGACACGCGAGGCGGCGCGCCTGCACATCAATTCGAGGGCGTACTGCGCTCCTCCAATGGCTCGCATACAGTGGTGGATGCGTCCCGGACCCAGGCGCGCCTGCGCAATGGCGAAGCCGCCGCCCTCTTCACCGAGCAGGTTGCTGACTGGAACGCGCGCGTTCTCGAAGAGTATTTCACAGTGGCTTTCGTTGTCGATGTAGCCCATAACGGGCAGGTTGCGCACAACCGTGACGCCGGGCGTATTCTTCGGCACCAGCACCATGCTCTGCTGCCGGTGTCTATCAGGCGAATCGGGCGCGGTCTTGCCCATCACAATCAGAATTTTGCAACGCTCGCGTCCCGCGCCGGAAGCCCACCACTTGCGCCCGTTCAAGACGTATTCGTCGCCCTCGCGCTTGATGCTCAACTGGATGTTAGTGGCGTCGGAACTGGCAACGTCGGGTTCGGTCATGGCGAAAGCCGAGCGAATCTCGCCGTTGAGCAAGGGTTGCAGCCACTGCCGCTTCTGCTCAGGCGTGCCGAATTGCGCCAGTATCTCCATGTTGCCCGTATCGGGCGCGGCGCAATTAAACACCTCTGACGACCAGCTTACCCGCCCCATGATTTCGGCCAGGGGCGCGTATTCCAGGTTGTTGAGGCCCGCGCCATACTCTTCGTCGGGCAAAAACAGGTTCCACAGCCCCTCGGCCCTGGCGAGCGGCTTCAATTCATCGATAATCTCGGCATGGTGATGTGGATCGCCCGACGCGGCAATCTCATCGTGATAGCGTTGCTGGTTGGGGTAAATATGGCGTGCCATAAAGTCGCTGACGCGCTCGCGCAGCCGGTTGACTTTCTCGCTGTAAGCAAAATCCATCGCTCTCTGCTCCTCCATGATATGCTAGCGCCTGATAGTTTCTCATTGACTATATCATATCGAAGAGGCAAGGTGCGCTAAAAAAGAGAGGGCTAGAGATCGGCTTATAAATGCTGGTCTCTGGCCCCTCTTTTTTAGCGCATGGCGCAATTGTTATTGCTGCGGGTACTGCGGCTGCCCATATTGCCCGGATTGCTGGTATTGTCCTTGCTGCGGGTACTGACCGGGCTGTGGATATTGCGGCGGGAAGCCTCCTGGCCTTCCACCTGCCATCTGGCGCAACTGGTTGAGTTCACGCTGAACAGGCCACTCGCTGAAAGCCAGCATGATGATTACAATCAGGTTAGCAATCGGCACAAATAACCAGAGGCTCCTGGCACCACTGTAACCCGCTTTGGAGAAAATCCTCCACCAGATGATAACAGCAAAAATGAGACCAATGAGTCCTCCAATGACAGATGCGAGGATTACTCCCGCGCCTATTGCGGTGATAGTTGTGCTGTCATAAGGCGGCATATGTTACACCTCTTCTTTCGTATGCTGTTAATAAGCATACATGTACTCTTCTACCAGTATACACATGGGAAAAAATGTAGAAAAGTATTTCACTAACTCTATAACGTTGAAACTCTACATAATTAACAGATGTTTATTGTTCACCTGGTCTGGCAAAAGAAACATCCCTCTTGCATTCAATCAAATTCTCTGACTATAATCAGAGAATGAGACGTTACTGATTGAACATGTCTGGAGGGTTTCATGGATATGCCATTGATTGAACAGGTTCGCAGCTTCAACCGGACCATGACCGAGCGCGTTGGTGTCCTCAACGATCACTTCCTGGGCCGCAACCATCCTCTCGGCGAAGCACGGCTCCTGTGGGAGATCGGAGAAAAGGGGGTGAGCATCCGGGAATTGCGGCGGCGGCTGTCGCTCGATTCCGCCTACGTCAGCCGCCTGCTGCGCTCGCTTGAGAAACAGGGCCTACTTGTAGTGAGGGCAAGCGAGGCCGATGGAAGAGTTCGCCTCGTCCAGTTGACCCCGGCTGGCCTGCGCGAGCGAACAGAGCTGGATCAGCGAGCCGAAGCCTTTGCCCGTTCTCTGCTGGAGCCACTGGGCGAGAGCCAGCGCGCGAAACTGGTAGCGGCCATGGCGCAGGTCGAGCGGCTTCTGATCGCCTCCATGGTCCAGATCACCGTTGCCGATCCAACCAGCCAGGATGCCCGGTGGTGCATCGAGCAATATTTCACCGAACTGGGCGAGCGCTTTGAGGCGGGTTTCGATCCCACCCTGGGCATTTCGGCGCACCCGCACGAACTCACGCCCCCGGCCGGTCTGTTGCTCATTGCCCGCCTGCGAGAGGAGCCGGTGGGCTGTGGTGCCTTAAAGTTTCATGAGAACGCTGTCGGGGAACTCAAGCGCATGTGGGTTGCTCCGCGAGCGCGTGGCCTCGGGCTGGGACGGCGTATGCTCCTGGCGCTGGAACACGAGGCCAGGGAAGCGGGCATGACGGTCCTTCACCTGGAAACGAACCACACCCTCGTTGAAGCCATCGAACTGTACCGGCACTCTGGATACCAGGAGGTCGCAGCCTTCAACGACGAACCCTACGCCCATCACTGGTTTGAAAAGCGCCTGTGAGCGTGAGAGCATGTTTAGAACAGGTACTCGTTCCCGTACTTTTTAAGATGCGGGAAAAGACAAAAGGAGGTTCCCATTGAATACGCTTGTAGAGCATGTACAGGCTGTCCTTTCCATCACCCCGGAACGCTGGCAGCGACTGGTCAGCGCTCTTCCGATTGACCTGCTGACCCGCCCGCCAGTCGCGGGAGAGTGGTCAGCGCTCAATTGCTTGCAACACCTGCTGGACACCGAATGCCAGGTCTTTCCTGTCCGCCTGCACGCTTTTCTAACAGGACAGGATTTCGTCGATTTCAATCCAGACCAACAACACGCCGACCCCGCTTCACAGACTCCTGCGCAACTTGTTGCCGCCTTCGCGCGCCATCGTCAGGAAAGCCTCGTCCAACTCAGCCAGTTGAGGGATGACGACCTGAAACGGACCGCGCAGCATCCCCGGTTTGGCACCGTCACCCTGGCCGAGATGCTTCATACGTGGGCCGCTCACGATCTGATGCACACCGTTCAAGCCGAACGAGCGCTGATGCAACCCTTCATGTCCGGCTGTGGCCCCTGGCGTTCCTTCTTTCGAGACCACGAAATCGCCGTTCCAGAGAAGACAAACAGGCAGGAATGATGGGGACGCTGGCGGTATTTGACGAACGAATGTGGTAATGGCGTGGCTCGTCCTGATGATGTTTGCCGACCAAGACCGGGAGCGATCTGTCATCCTGAGCGCAGCGAAGGATCTCACTTGCCAGCAAATATCCTTCGCTGCGCTCAGGATGACATAGCCGATTGTGATTGGAAATATTCTGTAGGGACAAGGGGAGGATGCGGAGAAGGGCGGGGGCCTTGTGCTTGTCCTCGTCGGGGACGTTATCCGGCATGACATCACGAAATCCCAACAAATCACGCTGCCAGAAGGACAAGCACAAGGCCCCCGCATCCCCTCAACGCCGCCCCTTGTCCCTACAGTCAGGATATGAAGACGAGCGCGAACCCCTTTTTACTCCAGGGTCTTTGGCAATGGCGGGTCGCATTCAATGAGCAAGGATGCATCCACATTGAGCGCGACAGCCAGCTTATAAAGTGTCTCAGTGGTCACGATGGATTCAGGATTATTGTAAATCCGCGTCAAGGTTTTAACGTCCACCTCAGATCGATACACGAGACGCCGTTTGCTCAGGCCCCGCGCTGCCGCAATATCTTTGACTTTCAGGCGTATTGCCATAGCTTATCCTCCCTTGCAGCATTCATTGTAACGGTATGGATGGCTTGACAATAGAGGGAAAATAATATTATGCTCTACGCATATACATATATCTGTCATGAATAAATGGAGGGAATATAATCCCAAAATTCCTTATCGTCAAACAAGAAAGGGTTCTTGAAGTGGCTATGAATAACAACACATCTTTAGAAGCAAAGCATGTGAACACCTGGGGACGTGCGGCGCAGGCAGCCCGTTGTTATATGCTCATGGCAGAGCAGCCCCAGGAGCAAGACGATCAGGAGTTGAAAGAGGCGAGAGCGCTGCTCATCACCGAACTGGCAGCCCTGCTTGAGATCGCAAAACGATTGGATACAGCGTCGCCGCTCTGGAAACAGGTATTTTATGTGCAGGCAACGCGGAACATGATTGCCGCCTGTGGCATCACGCAGCAGGAGATAGACGATTATCAGCGCGTCGTATGAGAGATAGAAGCCACGCAGCACATCTATGCAGACTCAGCGAACTTATAGAGTGGTACAGTACGTACAGGCGGTTTCGTCGTTTTCCGCAAGGCTTCTAAACGCTCGATAGTCTCAGGTGTGAAAAGTACGTCGCCACAGGTATCGCATACTTCGGCTGGGATGTGCTCGATTACGATGATACGGTCGCCCTGGCGCACCGCACGTACAACCTCGCGCTGCTCATATTCACCTGGGCAATCGGCAATACTACATCTCATCTGGCTCTCCTCTCCGTTGGACCTATCCACTTAGGTGGAACAGGAACATATGCTGTAATGATCACTAATTGAGACAGAGATGTTGTACACACCACATGCAAAGGACGTTTCTTACCAGTTAGCCCGTAAAGCAGGCAACAGGAACCGCGTCGATGATCTGGATAGTTCTCAATGATCTGGCCGTTAGCAATAGCCGCCAACACTTCAGCCAGCGTGATCGATTCTTCTTCCATTTCTTCACGAGCATGATCGGTTATACGTATAGCCCGTTCGGCAGCCTGCGCTCGTATGCGGGCAAGTATAACATCCACGCCCATCTATTGATCCCTCACTGCATGTTCTCTGTTGTATCACAGCTACATTCTATCATAACCGGGCAAGCATATCTCGCCGCCATCAAAGGTACCGCCATTCTACTTGAGTTATGACGCAGGTAAACAGGCTGTGGAGTTTCAAACTCTCAAGCGAGCGACAGGCCATTTAGCCTGCTGTGCTTCTAGAATAGCATGAGAAGCCAATAAAAGCAAGCGGAATCGCGGGAGACGTTTTTGGGGGAATTTTTGGATACTCCAATGAGGATAGATTTAGTCCTGTTTATCATGCGAAGCGGCTTGTAGAGCCATGCGCGGGTCGCCGCTCAAGCCTGCCATCACTGCGACCCGCGCTAAACTCATCCATACCTAATCGGAGGTGAACTGCCTGTAGTTTTTACTTTCTCTATGCAGCTTGTGCATGGTGGGTAAAAGCGCACACTATCTCGTGTGTTGATGAGGTATTCACCTGGCTTTGATTGGTAGTTGTTATCTGCCTTTGCCTTACGCGGAGATGAGCAGGATTGCGCCCAGGGCGAGGACGATGCCGACGCCCTGGATGCGCGATACTCGTTCGCGCAGGATGATGGCGGCCAGCAGGATGGTCACGGCGGAGTAGAGTGACGAAAGGATGGAGGCCACGTCGAGGCGACCGCTATGCGTGGCGAGGACGAAGAAGACGTTGCCCGCGACATCCAGCGTTCCGGCGATTAGTAAGAGGGGAAACACGGGCTTTTTGGGCAATAATGCTTCGCCTCTGATGCGCATGAAGACGATCATGAAGAGGAGCGAGGCGATACGCGAGGCGGTGAGAGGCCAGAAAATGGCATGCGCGCTGACCTGGCCGATGAGGATGAAAAAGCTGCCGAATCCCAGCCCGGCCAGCACTGCCAGCCCCAGCCCTTCGGGTCGACCAGATGCTCTTTCGGGGCGCGAAACCAGCGCGACCGCCAGCACTGCCAGCGCGAAACCGGCCATTTGCAACGGGCGCGGCAATCCCTCAGAAATCGCGCTAAAAATGACCGGCAAAGCCGCCGCCAGCACGGAGGTGATAGGCGCGTTGATGCCCATGCGACCGATTGCCAGCGAGCGATAGAACGCCGTCAGCCCCAGCGTTCCGGCCAGTCCTGCTGCCGCTCCCCACAACGTGTCATGCCACGACGGGAGCGGTTCAGCCCATGCCACAGCCAGGATGGGCAACAGCACCACCCCGACGACATAGACGGCGAGTACCACGCTGAAGACATGCACGCGGCGGCTAGCCAGCCCGCCGCTAAAATCCCCTGACCCCCACGAAAGCGAGGCCAACAGGCCAAACAGAACCGTGCCAAAAAGCCAGCCATGAGCCATTCTATTTCCTTCTGATTAGCAGACCGATACAGTTAATCATCTCAGAAATAGCCTGATAGTTCAACAGCCAAGTCAGAATGTTGGTAGAGCCATTTATTGTCAGAGCGACCTCTCTCCCCGACACATTTAGGGTCCTGGGAAAAAGAGGTATACAGGGAGTGAGAAAGGCGACCGCAAGGGTCGCCTCTACTATGAAACGAGGAGGCTTGCCAGGCCCGTTCTTAGTAGAGGCGACCCTTGCGGTCGCCTTTCACCCCTATATCTGTCAGAGAAAGAGGTTTAGGAGCCATGCGGTTTCCTTAATAGCCTTTTCAGGCTCCATGCTCCCAGCTTTTCCATATAAAAGCGGCCAGTGCCAGGGCGGTGTGTTCCTTGGGGGAAGCCTGCTCGATGCCCAGGATTTCCTCCACTTTGTGCAAGCGGTAACGAATGGTGTTGACATGCACGGCGAGCTGGTCGGCGACGGCCTGGGCGGAGCCGAGCGTCTGCGCCAGCACGAAAGTTGTGGTGAGATGCGTTTTTCTGGCCGCATCGTATTCGGTGAGCGGGGCGAGCAGGCGGGTGGCAAAGTCTCGCAGGTCTTCGGACAGCCTGGGATTTTCTAACAGGCTGTCCAGACCAGGCGTGTGGATGTCGAGCAGGTATTCGTTGTACTTTTCGCGTCTCGCTCTCTGCGCGAGCGTGATAGCGTGGGTGAGCGTCATCTTCAGTTCGTGCAGCGAATGGTAACGCGCCCCGTAGACGATCCAGAGAGGATGAGGGGCGCAGTGTTTGAGCAAGGCGTCGCGCACCCGCGAGGGCTGCGGGGTCGCGTGCGCATCGAGCAGGACAACGGCGGCATCATCGTCGAAGAAGATGAGCGGGCTTTTCAGGTTGTCGAGCGTGATACTTTCAGCGATCATTCTTTTGCGCGCCGATTTCGCCGCCTGCATCGTTTGCGCGGGCCACGCGATCACCCATATTTGACCGCGTTCGACGGGCAGACCCAGGCGGTAGCCATCCGCGATGCCAGGTTGCACCGTCTTCCCCTGCAACAATGCGCGTAACCATTGCCCCCTCTGGCGCGCCAGGTGGTCGTGCGCCTCTTCCTGGCGCGCGATTACCAGGTTACAGGCAATCACCAGGTCGCTGAAAAAGTCGGGCCACGCGGGCGGCGGTAGTGGCATGGAGGGCCACATATACACCTTACCGGGAAGGCTCACGCCTGGCGCGGCCAGGGAGATGACTTGCGCCGCGTCCGGCTCAGCGTCGCGCGCCTCCCTCATTTGCTCCAACTCTTCGGTATGCGCGAATACATACGGATGACCGTCGCCGTCTGTCACAATGACCGTCCCTTTTATGATCTGGCTCACCCATGCCTCGAGGGTCTCGACGCGATTGGCGTAGAGGATAATGTCGTACCACGCCGCTTTATGGTCGGGGAAGCGCTGCACGCCGGGCGAGGTAAAAGATGGAGGACGACTTACAAAGGGCAATGGCTCGAGCAGTCCCGCCAGTCGCTGCACAAGCAGGCGCTCGGCCAGCGAAAAAGGGGTCGTAGTGCGGCGCGTGACGTAGAGGACCGCCGCGACACGCGGGTTACTGTCGCGTTGGGCATGATAACGAACGGGTAAGGCCAGCCCGGAGCGAATATCCTCGCCATCGATCATATCGCAGACGCTGGGATCACGATAGGGCGAGTTGCGATAATCGCCCACTATCGGTCTTCCATAAGCGGCGATACGCCCGCCGACGCCGCGCCCAAGCGGGAGAGCAAAGCCAAAACCGTTGTGCTTCGCGCCCAGGTGGCCGGTAATTTCGATGATGTCCTGATACGCCCTTGCCCAGAAGGTAAAGTCTGCCTTCCCGACCACGCGCGTCAGGCTGAGGAAAGCGGACAGGGCGTGGGTGTCACCATGCGCCAGGCCCTCCGTCAGCTCCTGATCGAGCAGGGGAGAGCTACTGAAAAAATATTGCTCTTCCGTACCTTCGACCTCCAGCAGCGCCTCTAATGTCCGGCGCACCCGTTCCAGACACTCGATGACGGGATTTGGCAGCGCGGCGGACGCGAGTGAGGATGCCCAGATGATCCATAAGCCGGGAGGAGATACGGGCGATGGTTGCAGGCGCGTGAAGAGAGGGGGCGGCATATCTGAAAAGTTGCTGCTCAGGTCATGTTGTATCACAGCAGTAGTCACATCAAGGGAAGCATCAAGGCGCGCGGAGAGCCATTGCCGCATGGTATCTCGCCGCGCTCCCGCGTAGTAGACTTTCCACGGAACCTTGTGCTTCTGACAGGGCCAGATGAGCGCGGTCGCCGTCGCCGGAATGTGGGTGAGGAGTTCTTGCAACGCACAGGCTATCATCTCGCCGCGTTGTTGAGGAAGCAGCGCGGCAGTTCTCAGACTATTTTCTACAGAGGGCCAGGCACTATGATGCTTCTCATTCATACAGGCAGCCTTACTGTTGTGCGAGAGAACAAAATCTCCCTGCTATTTTGTAGTCGAAAACATTGTATACTATGCAATAGCTCACTTACAATATCCCTATTCATGTGGATAAACAAATGAACCCAGAGGTAATGCTGCTTACCATTGAGGGAGGTTGAAGCATGTTGCTTCTTCAGGACATCGCGGTCACGTACAACGGCGTTATTCCGGCTGTGCAGGGAGTCTCGATCGAGGTGCCGGATAAAGCGGTCGTGGCGTTGCTCGGCGCGAATGGGGCAGGGAAAACGACCATCCTGCGCGCGATCTCCGGTCTGCTGCGTATCCATCGCGCCAGCATTGTGCGCGGCTCCATCCTTTTTGACGGCGCGCGCATCGATCATTTGAACGCCACCCAGATTGTGCAGCGCGGCATTTCCCAGGTGCTGGAAGGCCGTCGCCTCTTCGCCGACCTCACCGTAGACGAAAACCTGCGCACCGGGGCTATTTCGACGCGCAACACGGCGGTGGTGAGCCGCGCCTATGACCATGTGATGGATTTGTTCCCGGTCCTGCGCGACCGCCGCAAAAGCCACGCGGGCTATCTCTCCGGCGGCGAACAGCAGATGCTGGCGATTGGCCGGGGCCTGATGACCAGTCCAAAGTTGTTATTGCTCGACGAACCCTCGCTGGGACTGGCCCCGTTTATGGTGCAACAAATTCGTTCCATCATCGCTGAGATAAATGCAGGCGGTACCGCCGTATTACTGGTAGAACAGAATGCTCAGATGGCTCTCTCGCTTGCCCATTACGGCTACGTATTAGAAACCGGCAAGGTTGTGCTGGCGCAGCCTGCCGCCGAACTTTCGCAGGACGAGAGCGTGCGCAAATTTTATCTTGGCCTGCACGAGGGTGGAGAACGCGGCGCTATGAGTACGGTTCGTCAACGCCGTCCCGAAAGGATATGGAACCTATGAGTGAGAGCAACGACTCCGGGATGTTGAATGAACCAGGACCGGCGCGCGCCCCGCTGCTCTCCGTCGCGGATGTCTCGGTCCGCTTCGAAGGAGTCAAAGCGCTATCGGATGTCTCGTTCGATGTGCGGCCGGGGGAATTGTTCGCGGTAATCGGCCCCAACGGCGCGGGCAAAACCTCGCTGTTCAACGTCATTTCGCGCGTCTACCAGCCCGTCGCGGGCAGCGTGACCTACGATGGACGTGACCTGCTGCGCCTCAAGACGCACCAGATTGCGCGCGCAGGCATTGCCCGCACGTTCCAGAACCTCGGACAATTCCCTACCACAACCGTCATGGATTACCTGCTGCTGGGGCGACATACGCGGATGCGCAGTGGTATCCTGCTCGGTGGACTCTATTTCATTCATACGCGCGCCGAAGAGAAACGCAACCGCGCCTATTGTTCGCATTTGCTCGATTTGATCGGACTCAAAGACGTTAGTAATTATCCCCTGGGAAGCCTGCCCTATGGTTTGCAGAAGCGGGCTGATATTGCGCGCGCGCTGGCGCTGGAACCCGAGCTGCTGCTGCTGGATGAGCCGGTGGCGGGTATGGGTCTGGAAGAGACGGAAGATATTGCCGCCGTTATCCTGGACATCAAGGAGCAGCTTGGGGTGACGCAGATACTGGTTGAGCATGATATGGCGCTGGTGATGGGAATCGCTGATCGCGTGCTGGTGCTTGATTTCGGGCGCGCCATCGCGCAAGGTACGCCGGCTGAGGTACAGGCCAACCCCGATGTAATTAAAGCGTACCTGGGTGAAGAATTCGGCAGTGCCGCAGCCGCAATGTCCGCACCTACAGAACATTATCAACCACCATCGGGAATGTCATCCTGACGGGAATGTCATCCTGAGCGCAGCGAAGGATCTCTCGCAGGGAACTGAGATCCTTCGCTGCGCTCAGGATGACAGGTGAAGGATAAAACGACGAGTAGGAGAGAGATGTGGCATATTTTATTCAAATAGCCTTCGCGGGCGTGGCGCTGGGCTGTATCTACGCTCTGATTGGCATGGGCTTCTCGATCATCTACAAGGCCAGCGAAGTAATCAACTTCGCGCAGGGCGAGATATTGCTGGTGGGAGCTTATATTGTCTCATCGCTGGTATTCGACTGGCACCTGAACTTTATGCTCGCGGTGGTGGGCGGCGTCATAGTGACGGTATTAATCGGCCTGCTCTTTGAACGTCTGGTGCTGCGGCGCATGATAGGGCGTCCGGTCTTTTCCATTCTGATGATTACGATTGGCCTGGATACCATCCTGCGCACCGCCGTGACAGTGAAAGCGGGATCGAATCCGCTCTCCGCGCCCGCGCCGTATACGATCACGGACGGCTTCAATATTGCCGGTATTCATTTTGGCGCGAATGACCTCCTGACGATTCTCGTGACGGCCATCCTGTGCGCCCTGCTCTATTACTTCTTCCAGTACACTCGCTACGGGCTGGCGATGCGCGCCACTGCGCTCGATCAGGAAGCGGCGCTGGTGGTGGGCATCAACATACGCACAGTGTACGCGCTGGCCTGGGGCATTGCCGCCGCTGTCGCTACCGTTGGCGGCGTATTTCTGGCGATGGGTGCCTTTTCCATAGACATCACGCTGGGCGGCGCTGCGCTGCTGGCCTTTCCTGCCATCATTCTGGGCGGCGTTGACTCAATCGCGGGAGCAGTCGTGGGCGGCATTATTATTGGCCTGGTGCAGGACCTGACCGCCGGTTATGAAAGCCACGTCGCTAATGTGCTGGGAGCGGGTATTCACCAGATCACTCCCTACCTGGTGATGATTCTGGTGCTGCTCATTCGACCCTATGGCCTCTTCGGGACGAGAAAGGTGGAGCGAATATGAGCGCATCTCCCAAAGCCAGCGCCACATCTCCGGCTGCTCGTCCATCCACTGTCGCGCCGCCGTCGCGCCTGTTGCGCAGCAGGGCATCGCGCTGGATCGCGGCCATCCTGATTGTCGCTGTTGCCTTGATCTTTTTCTCGGTTGGTAACGACGACTGGTTTACCATCGTCAATTACACCTTGATCGCGGCGATTGCTTCGCTTTCCCTCAATGTGCTTTCGGGCTATACCGGTCAAATCTCGCTGGGTATCGCCTTCTTTATGGCGATTGGGGCATACGCGGCGGCTTTTTTCGGCGGCGCGGCACCATCGTCTCCGCTCGATCCGCTTGGCCTGGCGTTGCCGTTCATCATATGGCTACCGGCGGCGGGCATTGTGACGGCGCTGGCGGGCGCGCTCATCGGCCCGACCGCGCTGCGGCTGAAAGGCTTTTACCTGGGCATTGTCACGCTTGCCCTGATCTTCATCGGGCAATATCTCTTCTTAAATGTGCGCGGCATTACGGGCGGGCCGCAGGGGCGCACATTTCCGGTACCGGCCCTGGGCGGCGCGACGTTCGATCAGCAGAACTCGTACTTTGGTCTCGCCCTGACATCCGGCCAGCAATTTTTCTTGCTGAATCTGATCGTGCTGGCGCTGGCATCTTTCTTTGTCTATAACCTCATGCGCTCGCGGGCCGGGCGCGCGTTTCAGGCGGTGCGCGATAACGAGACGGGCGCGACCATTATGGGCGTCAACCTCTTTGAAGTGAAGATGGGCGCGTTCATCCTCTCATCCTTCCTGGCAGGCATCGCGGGCGCGTTGTATGCCTCGTACAGCCGTTATGTCGCTCCCGATTACTGGGGCCTGACGCTCTCTATCCAGTTCGTGGCGGCTATCATTATTGGCGGCGTTGCCAGCGTGTGGGGATCAATTCTTGGGGCTGCCTTCGTGTTCGGGTTGCCGCTGGTCATCGATCATTTTAACTGGCTGCCCGTGGCAAGCGGCGCGGGCGGAATCAGCAGCGCCGACCTGAATGCTCTTCTATATGGCCTGCTTATTGTCGTCTTCCTGCTCTTCGAGCCGGGAGGCGTGATTGGACTTGTGCGCCGGGGCCAGGCGTTGACCCGCAAGTTCAATACGCATAAAGACGAAGGAGGTGAAACAGCAGAAATCACTGATCTGCCAGCAGATCAGGCATAGCAGGATGTTGGAGATGTAGCGCGTCACACATGCTCAACCGTCGTTATCTCGAATGTTACACGAAGAGGTGCAATCCATGCTTACCAGGAAGACGCTCTATGTGTGCGTTGGCTTTATTGTCGTCTGCATGATGGTGCTCTCTGGATGCGCCAACAGCAGTTCAAGCAACACCGGCAACGGCACGACGCTGAAAACAGGCCCCGGCGTTGATACCGCCAATAAGACCATCACGCTCGGTATTATCTCGCCCTATTCCGGTCCGGTCGCGGCCCCCATCGGGGACCCGCTGGCGCTCGGCGTGAAGGTATTCTTTGACCACGTCAATGATAATGGCGGGATCAACGGCTACAAAGTAAAGTTCATTGAGAAGGACTCGCAGTACAATCCGCAGATCCAGGTGCAGATGTACAACCAGATCCACACTCAGGTGTTGATGATCGCTGACAGCCTGGGAACGCCTACCACTGAAGCCATTATCCCTCTGGCTGACGCCGACCATATGCTGCTTTCGGCAGCTACGCTGTCTTCTGCACTGGCGCGCCAGAAGTACGTTGTGTTGGTGGGAACGCCCTATCGCCTGCAGGTCGAGAACGCTTTCGACTATGTGGTAAATACGCTGGGAGTCAAGAGTCCTAAGACCGGCATCATTTACCAGAACGATGAGTACGGTCAGGATGGTTTGCAGGGCTATAAAGAGGCCATCACCGCTTACGGACTGGACGATGTGGGCCAGGCAAGCTACGCCGTGACCGATACCGACTTTACCGCGCAGGTGTCGCAGATGAAAGCGGCCGGTGCGAAGTATGTTTTCCTGACCACCCTGCCAACAGTTACGGCCACCATCGTCGGCACGGCCGCTAAACTGGGCTACTTCCCGCAGTTCATTCTCCAGAGTCCGGCGTGGGCCAATGTGCTGCTTGGCGTCACTGCATTGAAGCCATTGTTCACCAAATTGTGGCTGGTCGGCCAGGGCGCGACCTGGGGTGATACCAGCAAACCCGGCATGGCGCAGTTGCTCCAGGATGTGCAGAAGTACGCTCCGAACCAGCAGCCCGACGGCTACTTCGAGTTTGGCTATACCGAGTCCTACATCACCTACGCTATCCTGAAGAAGGCGATGGCGAATAACGACCTCACCCGCGACGGTCTGTTCAATGCCTTTAATTCATTGGGCAACGTCGATCTGGGAGGACTCTATCCCTCCGTCACCTACGGTGGGTCGCCCGACCAGCGCGTGCCAACACGCGATTCGGTGGTGTACCAGATTGACCCGACGCAGCCAAACGATGTCAAGCCGCTAACCAGCGACTTCACCGGCACGGCTGCCAAACAGTCGCATTTCTAGACGTTTCTAACGAACCTGCTGTGCATATTATAGCGGATGCGAGCCGCGCGCG
>DASTKD010000486.1:0-5206 GCA_035716135.1 Ktedonobacteraceae bacterium | reverse complement strand
CCAAGCGTAGAAATACTTTGCCCTGTTAGAAATTTCCAGAAGTCGCTGGTAAAGCTTTGTTCTGCTGAGCCGGTGGTAGAATCAGGCATTGTATCCTCTTCGTTAGAGGACGTTAATTACCTGTCTTTCTGTCCTCTCTGATCATTGTACTGTGCTTTTAGCATCACTTTGAAGACAATAAATATGCTCAAAGCATATATTGCTCACGGGCAATGCTTTGAGCATATGGAATTATATTGAGCCTATGTCCATAAAGGCGAAAAGGATGACGTGTAGGGACGCGATTGATCGCGTCCGTGTTCGCCCGATGAGTTGAGCAGGCAGGCGGACGCGATCAATCGCGTCCCTACAACTCCGTCAAGCTTGATGAAGCCGTCCTGGCTGTCATTCTGAGCGCAGCGAAGAATCTCCCACCGACTTGAGATTCTTCGCTGCGCTCAGAATGACAGCCAAAGGAGTTCAATGAAACTTGACGGAGTACTATACGTCATCCAAAACAATGACGAGCAATTACGCCGGGCAAATCAAAAAGAATGGACACCCCGGACAGGTGCGCGCGTCGGGTTTGGGTGGGAACTCGTTGCGCTCCATCGCCGTCATGGTTTGGAGCAATTCTTCGTAGAGCTTCTGTTCTTTTTTCGCTTTCAGCGCGATCTCGAAGGTTTCGCCTGTACTCATGTTGTGGAAGCGCAACTCTATGGGTTGCGCGGGATGATGCTGGCGCGAGGCGCGCGCGTACAGCAGTTCGCGGGTTGATGGATCGACCTTGTCTTTGCGTCTGCCAAAGCCCGTTTTGACGAACTTCACCGGCTCGCTTGGATGGGCGGGCGTCTCAACGCGGTCAATCGTGACTTCGACGGTTTTTCCCGCCACCTCGACGGTATATTGCGGGCGCAATTGCCAGTTCGTATTGCCGCTTTCCATCAATTTGTGCCGTAGCAATTCCGCCACTTCGTGTCCATGTTCTTCGTACATCGAGCCGAATGGCCGCGTATGTCCCTCGTGGCTCTGCCAGCAGCGCGTATAGAGCGCGCGCGCTTCCTCTTCGGTAGGAAAATGTGCCTCGCCGTTTGCATTTTCTTGCACTGTTGCGATCTGCTTTTGCAGTTCATCCAGCGTTTCGCCCGTAGCCCTCCAGAGCAGTTGATAGGCGGCTGAATCGCTGTGAAAGTGATAGATGGAGCTATAGAGATACTGGCGTGGGCAGCGCTGGTAGGCTTCGATGTCGCCTGAACGCCACGTTTGAGGCTTCATGGCTTCGATAAACGCCTCGTGCGGCTGCACGGACACCGTTTCGTCGTTTTCGTCATCCCCCGCTATTGTGGCAAGTTGCTCCTCGATTTTGGGCCAGACAACGCGCACGGCTCGTTCATCCGTTACCCCCGCCAGTAGCGCGTCGATATAAGGCGAGCGCGAGCGGTTTACCTTGCCGTAGCGGTTAGCATGACTAATCACGAGGTGATCGCGCGCGCGGGTGGTGGCAACATAAAAAAGACAGGCTTCTCCACTTTCGTGCGCGTTCTCTTCGTCACTGCCCGTTGCCACTAATCCGCGCGGTGGTGGCGCGGGCTGCCAGCGTTTTGACGAAGGGAAGCGTGTCTTAACGATGCCCGGCAGGTAGACCACCGGAAACTCTAAGCCCTTGCTGGCATGAACGGTCATCACACGAATCACATCGGGCAGTTCTTCCCCATCATTGTTCTCGCTCTCGCGCCGGCTCCCACCATCCTGGCGCAAAGAGAGCAACACCGTGATGTAGTCCAGAAAGCCCTTCGCCTGCTCTTCAATATTCGGTATTGTCAATGTCTCAGGTTCATCGCCCCGCTCGAGCGCCTGCTCCCTCTTCTGTTGGCGCAACGTCTGCTGCTGCTGGTCATAAGAGCGTGCCATCTGCAATAAACTATTGTAGTCGCTGCGCAACGCCTCGCCCTGCTTTGTCGTCTCGTCTGCGCTTCCTAAAAGCAATTCGCGCCCAATCGATGATTCCACGAACAGGTATTGCGCCAGCACAGTCCATACGCTGGTGCATGTATTACGCAGATCTTTCAGGATCGTGGAAAGGCGCGCGAATGATCGATGGCCTGCATCGCTTAAAGCGGCTGGCGCTTCATTGCGTGTCAACATACTGGCGAGCGTGCATGTTTGCTCGCTGTTCCTGCTTTCATAGATGGTCCATAGTAACGTCTCAATATCCTGCTGCGAGAAGAGATGATCGCTCAAGCGGGCCGCGCGCAAGATGCCCATGCCGCCGGAACTGCTTAGCAGCATAACGACTGCAAGCAGGTTCCTGATATGCTGCTGTTCGAGCATACCGCCGCGTTCGATCACGGGCAGGTCTGCCGCAATCAGGGCGCGTGTCACTTTGCGCGCCAGGGAGCGCGTGCGGCAGAGTACGACCATATCGCGGTAAGCATAGCCCTGCTCATGTTTGCGCCGCATGTCGTTGATGATGCCGTTGAATTCGCTGGTCTCGTCGGGCGCGTTTGCCAGCGTGATGTATGGCTCTGGCTGTGTGGCGCGCGCTGTCTGAACCGTGCCGGGCTGCGCCTCCGCTTCGAGTTGCTTGCGCCGAAAAGCATCGGCCAGATTGACAATATCGGGTCGCGAGCGATAGTTGCGGCTGAGCGGCAGCACGAACGCGCCAGGATAATCTTCATGGAAGTTGGCAATATTGGCGGGCGAGGCTCCACGAAAGCCATAAATGGCCTGGTTGGCATCACCGACTACCCAGACGCGCTGCTCTTCCCCCGCCAGCAAACGCAAAAGTACGCCACTGGCGCGGTTCATATCCTGAAACTCATCTACCAGAATATGCCGGTACCGTTCGTGCAATTCCACGCGTACATCCGCGTGTTCCTGCAAGAGTTGCACGGCCAGCATAATCAGGCCACCAAAATCGGTATCGCCCTGCTGCTCTAAACGCTGCTGGTAGAGCGCGTAGACGGCTGCCACCTCCAGCGCCTTTTCCGCCTGCTCTTGCTGCTTTTCATCTTGCGCCTGCGCGAGCATAGCCTGTGCCAGTTGCCTGTACATATCTGGTGTCGCCAGCTCGTCTTTTGCGCGCGAGATTGCGCCGAGTAAATCCGGGAAAGATGCGGCAGGATGCACGAGATTCTGATAATAGCGCAGCGGCAATTCTGCTGCCATCCGGCGTAACAGGAAATAGCCCTCCGCATCGTCAATAAAAGCGAAATCAGCCCGCAGCCCGACCCGCTCGCCGTATTTGCGCAGCAGTTCAGCGCAGAAAGCGTGGAAAGTGCTGACCGTTGGCGAAGTCATACCGAATGCGAGCATCTTATCCAGGCGTTCCTGCATCTCCCCCGCCGCCTTGCGCGAAAAGGTCAGCGCCAGGATATGCTCAGGCGCGACTCCCTGTCCCTGAATAAGATAGGCCGCGCGCCCGATCAGCGTACTGGTCTTTCCGCTTCCCGGCCCCGCCACAATCAAGGCCGGCGTCCGCGCCTCAATCGCCACCCGTTGAAACTCATCATACCGCTCCATCCACATCCTATCCCCCCAATCCGAATCGCCCTCCCTCCGTAGGGGCGGGGGCGGCGTGGACGTGGGGTGGGGACCCTTGTGGTCGCCCGCGTCCTTACCCCATTCACCCTCATTGCCATCTCTCTTCTCATCCCTTACATCCTCCATATCGCCCATCACCAGGTCGGCCAATCGGTTTAACATCGCGCTCTGTGAAACTTGAAAAATATCGCTCAGCCGGGATGGCTGGGCATCTGGTGTCAGGAAAAGCGCGCGCACCCTCTCGCGCGGCATCAGCAGTTCGGCGGCGAAGATGTTGGCGGCCAGTTCGCGCTGGCTGCGCGGATCATAGGCCACGCTAGGGCCGAGTATCTCCTCCGCCTGTTCCTGAAACGTGGGGCTGCTGACCTCTTCGCGCACGTCGTCCGTCGAACAGAGGTCTTCGCGTGACGCGCCCTCGTCGCCTGCTGGCATAGCAATGCTGGTGCTGATGTTCTCAAATAAAGGCTGCAACTGTGGGGCGACCTTGCGATGCAGCATGGCGTGACCCAGTTCGTGCGCCAGCGTGAAATGGCGCATTGTCTCGGGAAGATCGCGCCGCAGCCAGATCAGATTCTCCTCCTCCTGATCCAGAAAACCATAGGTACCCTCCGGCTGGTCGCCATGATGAAACGTCTCGACTTCCAGGTCGAGCCACCCTGTCATCTCATCAACCGGCGTGCAATCGTCCTGCCACTGTGGATGGCTCGCGCGAAAACTTCGCAGAAGCTGCCGGGCGACCTCTCTGGCCTCAAATTGTATGCGCTCTTCCATGTGTCCGCTCTGTTCTTATGTGGTGTTGCCTGTACACTATTGTACCATGCCAGTCTTGTTGTTTTCTTGTTCTTCTTTTGCCTGATAGATGTGGTAAAACCAGTATTTATTACACATGATGCCCGATGTCTGGTATAATCAGATACATCAACGGTTCACAGCATAGGAAACGAGAGGAATGCTATGGAAGCAGCCGAAATACTTGAGAAAGCAAGGGAGTCGAGCGAGGAAACGCCGCCGGGCTGGCTTGTTCTTCCGTTATTGAAAAGTAAATTAACATCTGGACTTATTGGCTGGGTCGTTGGCGCGATTGTCGGCTTCGGTCTTTTCGCCTTTATTGCCTCTGTCACCATTCCCTTTAACTTCGAGCGCGGCTTTTTCACCGCCTGTTTCGCTACAGTGTTGATGCTAATGATGCTCTTTATCGGCGCTGGTAGCACCATATCCGGCATTGCAGATATTCGACGATTGCTGCATTTAGACAAGTACCTGATCGTTGTGACGCCGGATGATTTTGTCAAGCAGGAAGGCGATAAAATTGTGCATGTGCCGCTCGCATATGTACGCCACGTCACGGCGCGTGGCGCGCCACCGCCTGATCGCTCGACGCCTAAGAACGCCATGCGAGATGTTCCCGGCGCGGGCGAAAACGTGGCTGGTTTCATCTTTGGACGCGCCTTCTTCCCGTCAGGCCAGAAATTGCGCCGCAAGCGAATGCGCACTCCTACTACCCTGGCGTTTTTGGATACGCGCACCGATACAGAGGTTGTGGTGGCGACCGATAACTCTTATGGAGATACCTTCGAAATCGCCGCTTATCTCAAACAATACGCCGCGCGGTTGCAGCAAATTGTGTAAAACGTTTAGCAGGGCGACCTTTGCCAGGGCGGGGCAAGCCCCGCCCCTACCCTAT
>DASTKD010000485.1:0-3350 GCA_035716135.1 Ktedonobacteraceae bacterium | reverse complement strand
CAAGTGTACTGGCTATTCTCGCGGGAGAAGATATTATCGAGTGCCCGCTTGATCCAACGCTTGAACAGGGCGTTGTTGATGCTGTGTCGCAGGCGGTCTTCTCCGGGCGCATCTCGGAGGCGCGGTTACAGGTATCCTTGCAACGGATCGTCCGTTTGACGATCAAGCTGGGCATCTTAACGCTGCCATAACTGGTTGTCCACCCGCTGCAACAGGAGTTCAACTGATGAACCAGATGAAGAATGCTCCTGGTATGTTCCTATGCTAGAATAGGAGATGCAGGCGTGGACAACAGAGAAACGGCGTGCAGGATCGGATGAGCGCTGTATGCTCCCCTTGGGGAAGGATGATCTATGTTTTGGCAGTTAAGCTTAGCCCAGGCGCTGGAGGCGTCGCCAACGGGCAAAGCCTACCGCGTAGGGTCTCCGAGTGGCGTATGGGTTGTTGAGCAGCATGCCGACGCCTCGTGTACGCTGATCTATTATCCAGATGCGCCGCCTGGCGCTCCACCGGAGCCGGTGGAGCGCTGGTCCTTCCCTACGCTTGAGCAACTTATCCAGGAGATGGAACGCATCCCGGCGGCGCATGTTATTCACACCGATTGGTATCCCGATGATGGGGACTTCTGAAGCCATTGCAATGCTGCTGTCAATCGATTATCTGGCTTCAAGCTGTTATGCCTGAGCAAAGGTATCAATCATCAGCTTCACATCATCTCCAACAGGATACAAAATGGGGCAGGTGCATCCCGCGCGTGTGTACGCTTCCACCTTCGCCTGCACTTCCTCCGGTGTTCCGCTGGCGGTGATGCGCTCAATCAATGCGTCAGGGACGTACTGCATAGCCTGATGAATCTGTTCTTTGGTGGCAGGCCATCCGAGCAGGCTCTGCACCTGCTTCACCGTCTCTGGGGGCGTGCCGCTTGCTTCAGCAATATGGGGCTGCTGCGCGAGGTATTGGGTAATTAACTCCTTCGCAGACTGCACAGCGCGTTGGTGATCGTGATCGACTGAGCAGACGATTAACTGTGGGCGATCAAGGTCATCGATGGTGCGTCCGGCCTTCTTCGCGCCGGCTGCCAGATGCTGCAAGGCTTGCGCGGTGTATTCGGGCGGCACGCAGTAATTCAGCACCACGCCATCGGCAATTTCGCCCGCCAGTTCCATCATGCCCATATGCGTAGCGCCGATATACATCGGCACATGGCGCGGCTCGCGGCGCCCATGAACCACATCCAGTTCGATGTCATCCACCTGATGAAATTCGCCATGAAAGGTGACGCGCTCCAGCGCCAGCAAGCGCCGCAGGACATCGATAGTTTCGCGCATGGCCTTGAGCGGCTTTTTGCGTTCAATGCCCACCTGCCTTGCCAATGGGTCCCACCATGCCCCCAGGCCGCAAATGATACGATTGGGCGCCAGATCGTCGAGCGTCAAGAACGTCGCGGCCAGTAAACCAATATTGCGTGTCCAGTTGTTAATCACGCCGCTTCCGATCTGCACACGCGAGGTCACGGCAGCAAAGGCAGCCATAGGGACAATGGCATCCCGCACGAGGCGCGATTCAGCCTGCCACACAGCCTCAAAGCCGCGTTGCTCAGCATATTGAGCGTAGGCCATCCCGTCGCGGATAGAATGTTTATCTTGCAGGTACAGCGCCACACGCTTCATGGCAAACTCCTCTACCGAGAAAGAGTGCTGTCGTTTTGTCCGCTGGGGCAGCGCCCTTAGGGCGGGAGCGGCAGCAAACGAAGGCTCCAGGGCCGTTTCTGCGCGCACGCCCTTTGGGAAGATAGACGCATTATAAGCGATGAGTCAGCCTGTGTCTATGCACTGACCAAAAGATCGGAGTAATTGTAAAATCGGAGCGAAAAAGTGTTGACAGCAACACATAACTATGCTAGCATCGCACCAACGGAACTTAGACAGTTCATCATACCAATTAAAGATGAGCTTTAGGGTATCTGGTTAGAAATGATGTATACACCTATTCGTTCCAGCAAAGTCTATGAACAAATCACCGAGCAAATTGAGCAGCTCATTCTGAGCGGCAAGCTGCGCAGTGGGGATCGCTTGCCGACGGAACGTGAATTGGCAGAGCAATTTCAGGCCAGCCGGACGGCAGTGCGTGAAGCGATGAAGACCCTGGCGCAAAAAGGTCTGGTTGATATGCGCCCTGGACGCGGCACCATCGTTATTGATGGCACGTCGCAAGCCATGCGCCACTCTTTGGGATTGATGATGCGAGTAGGCCAGGCTGGCGGCTCAGAAAATCTGGTTGAGGTACGCGAGATTCTCGAACCCGAAATTGCTGCCCTGGCCGCTGCGCGAGCAACAGAGGAACACATTGCTGCTTTGCAGGAAGCAGTAGAGATCATGGATGCCAGCCTGGATGACGCCGATACCTTTATCGATGCCGATAACGATTTTCATCGCGCTCTGGCAAAAGCCACCCAAAATGCGCTTATTCTCAGCTTTGTAGATTCCATAGTTGATCTGCTCAGCGAGCAACGAAAAAACATCTTTTCAGTAAGTGGCGGTTCTTCGCGTGGGCAGATGCACCATAAGCTGCTGCTTGCTGCTATTCAGAGCCACGATCCAGAATCGGCTCGCGTGGCAATGCGTGCCCACCTGCAACAGGTGCGCGCCGATGTGGAGACGGCGCTCGCGCAGAAAGACTGATAGCCTTTTCTCGGAGGTTCTCTATGGCTCATCTTGGATATATTGGTCTGGGCACGATGGGGGGCCGCGTGACCAAGCGGCTCCTTGATGCCGGGCACACAGTCACTGGCTATAATCGCACAAAGTCGAAATGCCAGTGGTTGATCGATGCCGGGTTACAGTGGGCCGACACACCACGCCAGGTTGCCGCCTCGGCTGATGTCGTGTTTAGCATGGTGACGAATACGGCTGCTTTGCAGCAAGTGACCGAGGGCCAGGATGGACTGCTGGCCGGTTTGGGCGCAGGTAAAATTTATTGTGATATGAGTACGGTCAGCCCTGCTTTTTCGCGTGATCTGGCAAGCCGCGTTGCGGCGGTGGGCGCGCAGATGCTTGATGTGCCTGTTTCTGGCAGCGTCATCACCCTGGAACAGGGGAATCTGTCGCTGATGGCTGGTGGAGATCAGGCGGCTTTTGAAAAAGTCAAACCGCTTTTGCTGGATATTGGACCCAAAGTGAACTATGTGGGGGCGAACGGCCAGGCAGTTTTGATGAAAATTGCAATCAATCTGAATCTGGCGGTGCAATTTCTCGCTTTTTCCGAGGGGCTGCTGCTGGCTGAGAAAGGTGGCATCCCGCGTGAAGTCGCCCTGGAAACGATGCTTAACAGCGTGGTGGCCTCCCCTTCCT
>DASTKD010000484.1:0-7108 GCA_035716135.1 Ktedonobacteraceae bacterium | reverse complement strand
ACACAGAACGCCACGCTTGTGCGCTTCGTAGCTCCAGCGGGACTGGACACATCCCAACTGGCCGCGCTGCCCTCGGCCAGCAAAGCCGAGGAGATTCGCCCCGGCAGTTACCTGCTCGAAACAGCGGATGCGCCCGCGCTGGTGGCCGAGTTAAGCGCGTGGCTGCACGATCAGAAAATCACGCTGACAGAATTGCGCGTAGGTCACGGCTCCCTCGAGGATCTCTTCCTCAAATTGACAGGAACGGATGTAAAAGATTAGATGACTATAGCAACACAATCACTGCAACAACATGGGAAAGAACAGGCCGCGCCCTTTGGTCGCCAGGTGCTGGCGCAGACACGAGTCGAACTGCTCCTGACCCTGCGCCGGGGCGAGAGCGTACTGATTACGCTCATCGTGCCGGTCGTCCTGTTAATTTTCTTCGCGTCTCTCAATATCATTCAAGCTTCGACGGGTAAAGCGGTCGATTTTCTTTTGCCGGGCATGCTGGCCCTTGCAATCATGGCAACCGGTATGGTTAGCCTGGGTATCGCCACCGCCTATGAACGCTACTACGGCGTGTTGAAACGCCTGGGAAGTTCGCCCCTACCACGCAGCGGCCTGATTATCGCCAAAGTGATCTCTGTGCTGGTTCTCGAATTGATCCAGGTGATCATTCTGGTCGCGGTCGCGGTCGCGCTGTATGGCTGGCGACCGGCAGGCTCACCCGCCCTGGCAATCCTGATTATGGTGCTGGGAACAGTTACCTTCGCCGCGCTGGGGCTGGCTATGGCGGGCGCGTTACGAGCCGAAGTGACGCTGGCGGGCGCGAATGCGCTCTACCTGCTCTTTCTCCTGCTAGGAGGAGGTATACTCCCACTCAGCCATCTTCCGGCAGGCCTGGCTGCTCTCGCGCAACTCCTGCCGGCAGCCGCTTTGACGCAGGCGCTCCAGGCCGCGCTCACTAACGGGGCTGCTTTTCCAGGCTCCTCGCTGCTCATCCTGGCAATCTGGGCGGTGGTAATCCTGCTCTTCGCGGCGCGTACATTCAAGTGGGAATAGGGATCGAACGATTTGAACACCTCCGCGACCAGCTGCTCTCGCTTCCACGTCGGCAGGCGACCTTGCTGATCGGAATCGATGCGCCCGGTGGCTCGGGCAAAAGTGTGTTTACCCAGGCGCTGTGCAGACTCTTTCCGCAAGCGGTGATTGTCCAGATGGATGATTTCTTTCTTCCTTCAGCTCAACGCTTACGAGGCGAGCCTGCCGCCAGGCCGATCGGCGCTGATTTTGATTGGCCTCGTGTATTTACTCAAGTGCTGGTGCCGCTGCTTGAGAACCGGCAGGCACACTATCAACGCTACGATTGGGACAGCGATGCCTTAGCCGAATGGCACACGATTCCCGTGGGCGGGACCGTTTTTGTCGAGGGGATATATGCTCTGCGCAATGAACTGGCTGTGGCCTACGATTTCACCATCTGGTTGGAATGTCCACGGGAGATTCGCCTGGACAGAGGAATCGCTCGCAGTGGAGAACAGATCCGCCCCATTTGGGAAAACGACTGGATGGTGGCTGAGGATCTCTACATCGCTGCCCATCGACCTGGCGAGCGAGCGAGTCTCGTCGTTGACAGTTCAGGCACACTTCAGCACGACCTTGAGAGCGAGTTTGTGCGCCTCCACTAGATTTTCCTCATTATCTTGAAGGCGGGCGCGCGGCCTGTGTTTCGTCATCCCGCGTATGTTCCGATTCAAATTCGACCGGTTCCGGCGTAGGTGAGGTCAGGCGAACGAGAGTGACGAGGAACATCAGGAGGATGAGGACGTGCAGGGCGCTACACCAGGCGCAGATGGCGTGCAGGCGCACGATTTCGACATAGACGAGGTAAAGGACGGTCAATAAGCCTGCCAGCGCCCAGACAAATTGCGCGGGACGCAGCCAGCGCGGTTGAGCATTGAGGCCAGCAATCGCCAGCGCAGCCATGACGATGCACCACGCCAATCCCGGTATGGAGATGGGGAGAGATGTTCCAGGCACAACGGAGTAGGGGCTGGATAACACGAGGGCGCAATTTACTAATCCACTGCCCGAACAAACCAGGGGTACGCTTTCGTTATAATGCACGATGGTCAGGTAGATAGCAATTCCTATACCCAGTAGCGAGCATACCAGCAGAAAAAGTTGGCTCCAGGAGCGTCGTTGTTGCACTATACTATCCTCTCAATTTCAGGGGCAGTATTGAATTATTGTCCCTCTCGATTTCAAGGATAGCATAGCGTTATTCAGCGGAGGTGTCAACCTTAGACAGGTGTGACTTTTTCCGAAAAATGACAGGCAGCGTAATGTTCTCGCCCTTCCTTCGCCTCATAGGTGGGTTCTACCTCGCGGCATATATCCTGCGCCATAGGGCAGCGTGTATGAAAGCGGCACCCGGATGGAATCTTGATGGGGCTTGGCAAGTCGCCAGAGAGAATGATACGCTGGCGGCGCTTCTCGATTTGTGGGTCGGGAATGGGTACAGCCGAGAGTAACGCCCTGGTATAGGGATGTTTGGGCGCGTTGTAGAGTTCGTCGCGGTCGGACAATTCCACGATTTTGCCCAGGTACATGACCGCGATACGGTCCGCTACATGGCGCACCACGCTGAGGTCGTGTGAGACGAAGAGATAGGTCAGATTGAAGCGCTGTTGCAGGCTTTGCAGCAGGTTAAGCACCTGAGCGCGAATAGAGACATCCAACGCGGACACCGGCTCGTCGGCGATTACGAACTCCGGGTTGATGGCAAGCGCGCGCGCGACCGCGATACGCTGGCGTTGCCCGCCACTAAATTCGTGCGGGTAGCGATCAATGTATTCTGAGCGCAGTCCAACCACGCGCAGCAGTTCAGACGTGCGATCGCGAATCTCCTTGTTGGAGGCCACTTTATAGATATGCATCGGTTCGGCGATGAGCGAACCGATCGTAAAGCGTGGGTTGAGCGAAGCATAGGGGTCCTGAAAGATCATTTGCACGCGCTGCCGCGCCTGGCGCAAGGGTTCACCTCGCAGTTTGGCGAGGTCGATGTTATCGAACAATATTTGGCCGCCCGTCGGCTTGTAAAGACGCACAATGGTGCGGCCAATGGTGGTTTTGCCAGAACCGCTTTCCCCCACCAGGCCCATTGTTTGCCCGCGCTCTATGGTGAAGCTGATACCATCAACGGCACGTACATAGCCCACTACGCGCTGCAAGACGATACCGCTGGTCAGAGGAAAATGCATCTTGAGGTCGCGCACATCGAGCAGCGTCTTGCTGGCGACAGCCGTATCTGTTTCAAGCATTTATTTCTCCTCCGACGTTAAGACAACATCCTTCATGGCGGCTTGCATTCGTTCCAGTCTGGCCTGGCGACGCCTTTCCGCGTATGCCTGTTCTTTGGGGTCTGTCACATCGACCCAGCAGGCTTTCAGATGACTCGAGGTGCCAGCCACGGGATCAAGCGAGGGCATGGTACGACAGATGGCGCGCGCGAATGCGCAGCGAGGCATGAAAGGGCATCCGGTAGGAGGCTTGACGAGATCGGGAGGAGAGCCTTCAATCGTCTTCAATTGCGAATGTCGCTGTTCATCCAGGCGTGGTACGGAGGCCAGCAAACCAAGCGTATAGGGATGGACCGGGTTCGCAAACAGTTCATCGGTCGTAGCGGTCTCCATGACTTTGCCAGCATACATCACAATGACGCGGTCGGTCATACCGGCCACCACGCCCAGATCATGCGTAATCAAAATAACGGCGGTGCCGAACTCCGAACACACGCCGTTGATCAATTCGAGAATCTGTGCCTGTACCGTCACATCCAGCGCGGTAGTAGGCTCGTCAGCGATAAGCAGTTTGGGGTTGCAGGCCAGAGCAATAGCAATCATGACGCGCTGGCGCATCCCGCCGCTGAACTGGTGGGGATAGGAGTTGATGCGTTCGGTGGCTGCTGGAATGCCCACCTGATCGAGCAGGGAAATCGCGCGTTTCTGCGCTTCGTCTTTGTCGAGTTTCAGATGGATGCGCAGCGCCTCGCCGATTTGCTTGCCTATGGGCATAGTAGGATTGAGACAGGTCATAGGGTCCTGGAAAATCATGCCGATTTTCGCGCCGCGAATCTTGCGCATTTCTTTTTCTGACACATCGAGCAGGTCCTGGTCATCGAATAAGACGCTGCCACCGGCGTATTCGCCCGCCGGTTGGGGCAACAGACGCATAATCGAGAGGGCTGTGACGCTTTTCCCACAGCCGCTCTCGCCTACAACACCTACCTTTTCGCCCGGTTTGACAGCAAAACTGACTCCATTCACCGCGCGTACTCGACCAGCCTTGACCTTGAAGTAAGTTTTCAGGTCCTGTACCTCTAAAAGATACTCTCCCAAGGTAGTTGCTCCTTAACGCACTATTTTTAACGTTCAGTCATATAGGGGTCGAGCGCATCGCGCAATCCATCGCCAACCAGGTTCAAGCAGAGTACTGTCAGGAAGATGCCCGCGGCAGGGAACAGGATGAGCCAGGGATCGAGCGCGAACAGAACCTGACCAGTACTGATCATATTGCCCCAGCTTGCATCGGGCGGCTTAATACCAAAGTTGAAGTAGCTCAAGACCGACTCTAGAATGATGTTGATGCCAATCAAGAGGGTGGCGTTCACAATGATCGGCCCGGCAGCGTTGGGGAGAATATGCCGGAACATCAGGCGAAAATCTTTCGCGCCGATGGTGCGCGAAGCCAGGATAAACTCGCGTTCCTTGAGCGCGAGAAATTCTCCTCGCACCAGGCGGGCCGCGTAGGTCCAGCCAAAGAGAGCTATCAGGATGATCACGCTTTTGGGCGTGCCATCTGTGAAAGAGGCCGAAAGCACAAAGAGCAGCAGGTAGAGGGGAACGGACAGGATCACATCAGTAAAACGCATCAGGATATTGTCGATGATGCCGCCGTAGTAGCCGGCGATAGCACCGATACTGATACCGAAGACCAGGGACATGAGCATGGAGGTCAGCCCCACCAGCAGCGAAACGCGGCCACCGGACATAAAACGCGCCATTGTATCGCGTCCCACATCGTCAGTTCCGAAAGGATGCGCGATGGTAGGAGGGGCAAGTGTAGAATTGACATCAAGCACGTTATTGAGATTTGGGTCAATCCTCCAAATCAGGGGACCTGCGAAACAGAAGAGGAAGAGGAAGATGATGAACGCGGCCCCGACGATGGCAGTCCGGTTACGCACGAAGCGATCGAAGATGATACGCCCCTGACTGCGTCGTTTCTCCACCAACTCCGTTACTATTTCAAGATATGGCTCGACTTCTTCCTCGGTTGCACTATTGAGATTTAGCCGCTCAGATATATCCATGGAGGTTTCTCCTTTCTCCAGTAGCAGTAAGACAGGTTGGACATTTGGCTACGATCACGAATACCGAATACGAGGATCCATTACCCCATAGAGAATATCGGCCAGCAGATTGAACACGATGACGAAGACCGCACCGATCATCAACATGGCGATCAACACGGGATAGTCACGTCTACCCAGGCTATCCAGGAAGAGCAGGCCCATGCCATGCCATGCAAAGACGCCCTCGGTGATGGCCGCACCACCCGCTACAGAGCCGAAGTCGAGCGCGACAACGGTGATGAGCGGGATGAGCGCGTTCCGCAGCGCGTGGCGGAAGAGCAGCGAAACCGGCCCTACACCTTTCGCGCGCGCCGTGCGCATATAATCCTGTTTGACGGTCTCAATCATGCTGGAGCGCAGGTAGCGACTCCAGCCGGCAATAAAGGCGATCGCCAGCACCGTCATAGGTAGCACCAGGTACCAGAGGTGATCCACAAAAGCGGAAAAAGGATTGGTGAAGGTGACAGCGACAGACGACGTGCCGGAGGTGGGAAACCATTTGAGGGCCACGCCGAAGATATCGTCCACCAGCAGACCCAACAAAAAAACGGGCATCGCTATCCCTGCATACGCAAGAATGGTCAGCCCGTAGTCGGTGGCAGTTCCCTGCTTCACACCTGATATGACGCCCAGCAGAATAGCAATCACCAGGGCGAGCAGGAGCGCCGCACCGAATAATTCGAGCGTGTTCGGAAACGCCCGGCTAATGACAGTGGTAACCGGCTCATTGGTATTGAATGAATAGCCGAAATTCCCGGTCAGCGCGCTCGTCACCCACTTAACATACTGGACCGGCGCGGGGTCATCCAACCCAAGAGAGGCGCGTAACTGTGCCTTGGCCGCTGCTGTCTGATGCGGATTAAAAAGCACCTGATCCGGGCCACCGGGCAACAAATGAATCAAAACGAACATGGCGATGGTCATTAAAAAAAGCAGAGGGATGGCTTGTAAGGTTCTGCGTAGTATGTACCGTCCCATAGTTACCTCCGACGAGCATAAATTGGGGTCGACCAATATTGGTCATAGTGTACCATACATAATACGATTCTGTCAGCACTTTATCCATGAAGATGAAGGTTATGTCAAAAATAGCCTCTGGCTGGACACCGCAAAGGCGTCCAACCAGAGGGTATCTTATCACCCGCAAGCGCAGGCATTACACAATAGCGCTACGAAACTTACGCCGGACATTTGCCGCCATCGCACCACCACTGCCAGATGTTGACGGTCTCCCCGACACCGACCAGGGAGGGAGCGTAGTTGTTGGTGCCATTCTTGTGAATGGACACGTCAGGCGCGGCAAACTCTACGATGAAGGGGAAGTCCGACAATTCGATCTGGTGGATCTTGTCGAAGGCTGCCTGGCGCACCGACGGTACGGCAGAGGACTGTTCGATCTTGTACTGGGCATCCATGGCCGGATTGCAGTACTTGCCCAGGTTGCTCGGCACTCCGCACTGGAACAGCGAGGCGTCGTCAGGATCATAGGTATTGTTAGTGGCATACTCGGCGATGTCGAAGGTGCCAGGCTTGGCATCATTCAAGATCGGGCCGAAGAAGGTGCTGGCGGGGTAGTTCTGGATGTCCAGTTTGACGCCAATCTTGAGGAAGTTCTGCTGGTTAATCAACTGGTCATCACTGCGCCACAGGTTGCCCGCCGTCGTCGAATACTGGAACTCCAGCTTCTGGCCGTTCTTGCTGCGCACCCCG
>DASTKD010000483.1:0-19041 GCA_035716135.1 Ktedonobacteraceae bacterium | reverse complement strand
TCTGCTCGACGATGACAACGGCGACGTTGGTGGCGCGGATCTGCTCGATGCGCTCCCAGATCAACCCCTGGAAGCGGGGCGATAGGCCAGCGCTTGGCTCGTCCAGAATCAGTACAGCCGGGTCGACCATCAGGCCCCGCGCCAGAGCCAGCATCGTGCGCTGACCACCGCTCAGCGTACTGGCGCGCCGGTGCGACGATACTTTGAGGTCGGGAAAGAGGAGGAATAGCTGCTCGATCCGCTCCCGCGTGCCAGACTTGCGGACATAGCCGCCCATATCGAGATTCTCGCGGACGGTGAGGTCGGGGAAGACGTTTTCCACCTGGGGAACGTAGGCAACTCCACGCCTGATGAGCTTTTCTGCTGGCAGGCCGCTGACCTCTTTTCCTTCTACAAACACGCGACCCGCCGAAGGCCGGATCAGCCCGGCCACCGTTTTCAGCAAGGTAGATTTGCCAGCCCCGTTCGGCCCCACGATGGCCGTGATCGCGCCCCGGCGCGCCGTCAGGCTGACCTGCTCGATAATGGGCGGTCCTCCATAACCGGCGGTAAGTCCCTGCACATCGAGCGCTGCTACTTCGTTACTACTCATAAAGGCACCTCACCGAGATATGCATCTATCACGCTCTGATTCGAGCGCAGGGACTCGAACGGCCCGGCGGCGATCACCGCGCCCTGAGCCATCACGATCACTTGCTGAGCAACCCGTTCAATAAAAGGCAGGTTATGCTCGACGATGATGACGGAGGTTCCGGCGGCGATAAAGCCCTCGATTGCCAGCGCCATGCGTTCGCCAAGCACAGGGTTCACGCCCCCCATCGGCTCATCGAGGATTACGAGCCGGGGCGCGGCCATGCGGATGCGGGCGAACTCGACGAGTCGCTTCTGACCACCGCTGAGGTTGCCCGCGCGCTCGTTGCCCAGTTTGGCGAGGCCGAATTCAGTCACAATTTCGCGCGCCTGCATAAGCTCCGCTTGCGAGGCCATGTGCTGAGCCTGCTTAGCTCCGGTCAGGCTCCGCCAGATGGTCTCCCGTTCAGGGTCCCACTGGGCCAGCAGAACATTCTCCAGCACGGTCAGACCCGGCCATCCGCGCGGCGTCTGGAAAGTGCGGATGAGGCCGCGACGGGAGATACGGTGAGGAGGCAGACCCTGGATGGCGGTGCCTTCAAAGAAAATGGTACCCGTGTCGGCGAGCTTGAAACCCGAAATGAGATCGATGGCCGTACTCTTGCCGGCACCGTTGGGTCCAATCAACCCCGTCACCTGGCCCTTAGCAGCGCGGAAGGAACAGTTATTCACAGCAACTACGCCGCCGAAATGCTTGTAAAGCCCTTCGACTACCAGTGCCGCCGATACGGTTGGCGGCTCAGCAGGTTGGTGCTGGTTGAGCGGCTGCTGTCGCGGCGCGATAGCAACCGCTTCCGAAGATGGAAGCGGCGGAGCAACAGCAGCTTCTAAAACTGGCAGAGGTGAAGCAACAGCGGCCTCCGGTGAGATCGATAGCGGTGAATCGGCGGCAGCGCTGATCTGCCTGCGATCCCGCGTGGGGCGGAAACGGCGGTTGAATGCGCCGAAACGCCGGGAAACAAGCGCGTTACCCCCCGCATCAACACCAGCCTGTAGCGAGTGGTCGATATAGCGGCGTTCTGGCAGTAGTCCTTGCGGCCGGTAACGGATGAAAAGCACGAGTACTAAACCGATCACGATTTCGCGCGTGGCAGGAATTATGTTTGGATAGCCCGGCACATCGGGGAGGAAGCGCGTCGACTCCTGAATAAACACGATCATAATCACTACGCCCAGCACGACACCTTTGATATTCCCTTTGCCGCCAACCAGAACGGCGGAGTAAAGAATGATGGCTTCGATGGGAGACCATGCCGACGGGTTGAAAGCGCTCAAATAGGCCGCGAACAGGCCACCGCCCAGGCCACCAAAGGCGGCTCCCAGAACATAGGCTTTCAATTTCATGCGGTAGATGTCGCGGCCAAAGGCGGCTGCCGCGCGTTCGTCCTCGCGCAGTGAGCGCAGCGCGAGACCAAAGCGGCTGCCGGAGAGTCGCGCCATGAAGATGAGGACGAGGACGAATATTAATATACAGAAGCCCAGAAAGAAAAACGGGTAGGATTGAAAGTCGAGGCCAAGCGCATCGCCCATCGGATTGAACAGGCCGGATAGCCCGTTGTAACCGTCGAACAGGGGGACATACTGGCCTGCCAGCACGTAGAGAACGTAAACCGCGCCAAGAGTAACAATGGAGAAATAGATGCCGCGCAGGTGCCGGAGCGCGATCAGGCCGACGACAAGCGCCATCAGCGCCGAGGAGACCACAGCGCCGATCAAGGCAACCAGGTAGGGCAATTGCAAGCCCAGGATGTACTGGGCCGGCGGTGTAGGTTGACCGATGGTGAGAACGAGCGTCATGTAGGCACCCAACGCAACGTAGCCATAGTAGGTGAGATCGAAGTCGCCAGACCAGCCCCAGATGATGTTCAGCCCGAGAGCCATGATGCCGAAGATCGCGCCTTCGGTAAGAATAGAGACGAGGTACTGTATCATTCGAATATAGTCCTCCTGGCGTTAGTGAAGAGGCCGCGCGGGCGTACCAGGATGATGATAGCCAGGATAGCGAAGGCAAAGGCCAGTTCATAGCTCGCGCTGATGTACCCGCCGGTGAACTCCAGAGCTATGCCAACGATAACCGCTCCCGCCATTGTGCTGAACGGCTTCCCCAGGCCCCCCGCGACCGCCGCCGTCAGCGTGATGAGGAAGAAGCTAAAGCCGAAATAGGGATTGAACGTTCCTACACTCTCGGCGAGGATGAAGCCGGCGTAGCCAGCCACCAGGCCGGCCAGAAACCAGGTAGCAGCCCCCACCAGGCGCGCGTTGATGCCGGTGACACGGGCAAGATCGCGGTTCTGGAAAACGGCGCGCAGAGCCTTACCGAACCTGGTGAATGTGATAATCACATAGAGCGCAGCCGTGATGCAGAGCGCGGAAATAATGATCTCTATCTCAGTGGGTGTCCACAGGAACGGCCCCACCTGCTGCGGAGCGCCCTGGGGAATCGTGTAGGCGACGTTAGCCGCACCGAAGAAGATGACCAGCACGTTCTGAAGCACAAAGGATAAACCGAGCGTGGCGATGAGAGTCGCCATTGCCCCGATACCGCTACGAACGAAGCGCTCGATGAGCAGGGTATGCATAGCTAAAGCTACAATTCCGCCCGTAATGGAGGCTCCCAGCGCGGCAATGAGTACGTTTCCGGTGGACTGGTGTATGACAAAGGCGGCGTAGGCTCCTATCGTCAGGATTTCTCCATGCGCCAGATTAGCTACATTGGTGACGGCATACTCGAGCGTGAACGCCACCGCGGATAGCGATAGAATGGCAGCCGTCACAAGCCCGAATCCCAGGGTCAGCAGCACCTCATTCATAACGCCACCTCTTTTTCAAGGAATATCTCAATCTTCGTCTCCGGTTTCTATCAGGAGGCGAGGCCATTCTCTCCTCCTCCGCTATGGGGAACAATAGTAGACAATCCTGGGATAACTGTTACATGGAACCAGTCTCTAAGCCGGTGCAGTGAATTCTGCTCCTGTCCCATTGCATTTAGCGAGGCGCGAGCCAGCAGGCGCTGTTTGCGCAGGAATCGCCCATAACGCCTGAACTTGCGGTAGCGCCGCGCGAGCAACTGTTTCACGGGAACTTGCTCGAGTTCGGTGAGATCATGAAGCAGGTGATGCTGAAGCGCCTGCATGACCATAGACGGGTCGGTATGCGCCCCTGCTAACGGCTCCGGTACAATGGTATCCACCACACCCAGGCGCAGGCAGTCAAAAGCCGTCAATTGCAATTGCTCCGCGACCTGCCTGGCCTTCTGTGCGTCTCGATACAAAATAGTAGCGGCACCTTCAGGAGCTATGACCTCGTAGATCGCGTTTTGCAGCATCAATATACGATCGGCGACAGCCAATGCCACCGCTCCTCCACTGGCTCCTTCGCCAATAATGGCAGTTACGATTGGCACCGGTAAGCTGCTCATTACAGAAAGGCAGTGCGCCAGGGACCAGGCTAAACCATGTTTCTCACTCTCAACGCCTGGATCAGCGCCAGAAGTATCGACGAAGGCCACAAATGGACAGCGCAAACGGGCAGCCAGTTCCATCATGCGAATCGCTTTGCGAAAGCCCTCCGGGCGCGGCCTCTTCTGTATCTCTTCTCCGTGGCTATCACTATCACGAGCTTCGCGCAGGCGTTCTTGCCCGACGAAAATAACGGTATGCCCGTCGATGTCTCCCAGACCCGCTATAACCGTTGGGTCATCGCCATAGCAGCGATCTCCCCGCAATTCAAGAAAACCTGGCGACAGGTAGCGTATATAGTCCCGCGCTGTGGGACGCTCCGGGTGCCGGGCAAGGTTCACAGTTTCCCAGGCTGTATTTTTGGGGGCGCTGGCGGATACGAGCGGGAGATTGTTGGCGTGTGTATTATGCGAGCGGTGCTGCTTCGCGTGGTGTACGGTCGCTTTCAGCAGCGTAGCGACAACGTGGGGCAGGTCGCGCCGGGCAACGATAGCATCAAGATGCCCGGAGGTGAGCAACATTTCGGCTCGATGTGAGCCTGCGGGAAGCTTTTGACCTGTCACCTGTTCCGCCACGCGAGGCCCGGCAAAACCAATCAATGCTCCTGGTTCAGCGAGGATCACATCGCCCAGGCTTGCGAAACTGGCAAACACACCCCCGGTGGTAGGGCTTGCCAGGATAGAAAGATAGAACAGGCCCGAGGCATGAAAATGTTGAACTGCCGCCGCCGTTTTCGGCATTTGCATCAGGCTGATGATGCCTTCCTGCATACGCGCCCCACCACTGCTCACTACCGTCACCACCGGCAAATGGTGCCTCGTCGCATATTCAAAGGCCACCGTGATTTGCTCTCCCACAACCGACCCCATACTGCCGCCCATGAAGTGAAAATCAAAAACCGCCAGAACGGCCTCTGTTCCACCTATACGACAGCGACCGGTGAGAATAGCATCGCTGAGTCCGGTTTGCTTCTGGCTTGAGGCGAGCTTCGCGGCATAGGAACGCTCATCGTCAAAGCCTAAAAAATCCAGTGGCTGGATGTCTCGACTTATAGATCTGAAGCTGCCGGCATCAGCCAGGTGCGCTGCTCGATTGGCGGCAGACCAGACGAGGTGATGGCCGCAATGATCGCAAACAGCGATGCGACTGTATGTCTCGTCCGATACTCCCAATTCAGCCCTACATACGGGGCATTGCTGAGGCCAGGGGAGCAAGCTGGCAGCCACCGTGATTTTTGTTTCGCGTATCATCGCAAAAAGACTCATATGGAGATGCCGCAGGCCAACCATAGAAAGTGAGTTGAGTACACCTGACAGTCTCGATTTCCCCTGAGCAAAGGTTGTGGTTATAGGCATATCTGTGGCCTCCGCAGCATTCTTCTCTCCCTTTTAAGGCGAGGTATGTCACAAGTATACGTGACAGGCCGTAAAAACGCCGTAAACACAACCAACGAAATATAACTAAATGCATAACAATTTTTACGTGTAGCAGCTTCCCGCCGCGTCAGGATTGGTCCGCCTGCAAATGCGCGTCAAGAACGATTCCATCCGTTTCGAGTTGGCGACATTGCTCAGGGCTAAAACCAAGCGATTCCAGCATTGCAAATGTATGCTGGCCTAAAACCGGAGCCGGGCGATACATGTATCCGGGCGTGCTGGAATACTTAACAGGGAAACCGATGGCATGAACAGAACCAGCAATGGGATGCTGCACCTGCATATCCATCGCGCGGGCTTTCACCTGTGGATGCTGGTAGACCTCGTCCAGGGTTAATACCGGCCCGCATGGCACACCGGCCTCTTCAAGTACTCGCAGCCATGCTTCCGTGCCGCGCGTCTTCAGAGTCGCCGTCAGCGTCTCCACGAGCTGCGCCAGGTTTGCCATACGGTCCGGGTTGCTGGCAAAGGCTGGATTTTGCAGCAGGTCAGCGCGATCAAGCGCCCTGGCTAGCAGCTCCCAGTTGCGCTGGTTCGCCGCTCCGATAGCAATCCAGCCATTGGCCGTTGCGAATACCTGGTAAGGAGCCGCCAGGCGGTGCGCGGTTCCCAGGCGTTGAGGAGGTGTTCCGGTGGCCCAGTACTCGTTCGATTCCCAGAGGGTATAGGCCAGCGCCGCTTCAAAGAGCGAGGTATCGATATACTGTCCCTCTCCAGTGCGCGCGCACGAGAGCAAGGCCGCCAGAATGGCATGGCTGGCATACAGTCCCGCGTTAAGATCACTGAGCGGCACACCCACTTTGGCCGGTTCTTGTGCTGAGCCGGTGACTGACAGCACACCGCTCATGGCCTGCGCCACCAGGTCGAACCCGCCGCGCTCTCGATACGGCCCAGTCTGCCCATAACCGGAGATAGAGCAATACACCAGCGCGGGACACCTGGCATGTACCTCCTCGAAGCCGAAGCCCAGCCGCGTCATGGTGCCAGGGCGGAAATTCTCCACCAGCACATCGGCGGATTCGATGAGACGCCACAGCACCTCCTTCCCAACCGGCGTGCGAATATCAACGGCGATGCCATATTTGTTGCGATTCATTGCCATGAATGCCGCCGATTCCCCGTTAAAGTAAGGCGGAGCCATGCGCCGCGAATCGTCTCCCCCGCGTGGGTTCTCGATTTTGATGACCTCGGCTCCCAGGTCGGCCAATAACATGGCACAAAATGGCCCCGCCATGATTTGCGTCAAATCTAACACACGGATTCCTTCGAGTGCGGCTGGCATGAACTTGCTCTCCTTTTGCATGGGGACGCTGTTAATAGAACAATCGCGTGATACTTATTGTATACTCTGAAAGAGATACAATTCCTTTGGATACAACAATATCAGGGGGTGCGCTTCAATGTCAAACGGAAACGCGGCTCAGCAGCATAATGAAGGGGCGGTGCTACTCAAACAACAGGGACCTATCGCCTTGCTAACGTTATCCCGTCCTGCCGCCCTCAACGCGCTAACGTGGACGATGTACCAGCAATTGGAAGCGCACCTCGAACATATAGCCGCCGATGATGCCATTCGCGCCATCATTATTCGTGGGGAGGGTAAGGCATTTGCGGCAGGGACGGATATTCAGCAATTTCAAGGCTTCAGTGGTGAAGATGGTGTCGCTTACGAGCATACGATGGAAGCAATCGTCGAGCGCCTGTATAGCATAAGCAAACCCACCATTGCGGCCATTCATGGATACGCAGTCGGCGCTGGCCTCGTGATTGCCGCCGTATGCGATCTGCGCTACGCTACTGCCGCCGCCCGTTTCGGCGTACCGGTAGCCCGCACGCTCGGCAATTGCCTCTCACTCAAAAACTACCGGCATGTAGTAGACGCTTTTGGCGCGATGCGAGCCAGAGAAATGCTCTTTACCGCGCGTTTGCTAACAGCAAGCGATGCTATGCAATGCGGCTTTTTGACCGCGCTTGTTGAGGAAGAGAATCTCGTCGCGCATGTTAGCGAGGTCGCTCAGCAGATAAGTACTCTCGCGCCTCTCACCATCTGGTCGGTGAAGGAGGCACAAAAGCGCCTGAGCGCGGCAGAAGAGGCCATCGATTACGACGATGTAGTGGCTCGTGTCTACGGCAGCGCCGATTTCGCCGAAGGAGTCCAGGCGTATCTGGAAAAGCGCAAACCACAGTGGCGCGGTCAATGAGATAAACTTGCATCGTCCATCCACTCTCAGTTTCGCTTCAGCTTCGTCTCAGTGAAAGCTCATATGATGGGTGTACGCTAAGTAAAAAGCCTGCCAACATCTGCTCAACATGAAACCGCTTGACCAGCAGGCAGCGTAATATGCTTGAGACCAGTGATTCAATAACAAGGAGAGATACCCGTCATGTCCTGGACGCCGCTGGCTGAGCGCATCGCCGCCCTCCCGCTAATTCTCGCGGGTCCCATACTGAGACGAACCGAGCCAGGAGCCGTCACCGTCTGGCTCGCATTGAAAGAGCCACGCAGGGTAACGCTACGTATTTATGCCGGCAACAGCCAGGGAAGCCTTGTGCAGATGCTAGAGGGAACGCGCAGCACTGTGCGCATCGGCGACAACCTGCACATCGTCGCGGTAACGGCTCGCGCCACCGAGAACGATGAGCGATTGGCCTGGGGCGAACGCTACTATTATGACCTGTTCTTCCAGCAGGATTCGCCGGGCGAGCAAGCCGACACGCCAGCCCCGGAGGCTGCCGCGCACCTGGCTACTCCCGGCGTTCTCGTTGACAATCCTGCGCATGTCGATCCACTGCACCGCCTGGTCTATGCGGGACATCCGCTCCCCGGTTTCGTCCTGCCGCCTGAAGATGTAAACCAGTTGAGGATCGTGCATGGCTCGTGCCGCAAACCGCATGGCGTCGGCAGGGAAATGCTTTCCGCTCTCGACACCGCCCTTGAAACTTCGCTTCAGAAGGGAGATCAGCGCCCCCAGCAACTTTTCCTCACGGGAGATCAGATCTACGCCGACGATGTAGCCGCGCCGCTCCTGTTTGCATTAACGGACGCGGGACGGTGTTTACTGGAGGGCAACCAGCAAGAAATACTTCCGTTGGTTGGCGTTCCCGCTCATAAGCTGGCACCGGGAACGCGCGGGGATATTGTGCGAAACAGGGCCATGTTCACCACCACCACGCCTCACAATCACCTGCTTTCACTCAGCGAATACGCCGCTATGTACCTGTTCGCCTGGTCGGATGTGCTGTGGCCGGATGAACTGCCCGGCGCGGAAGAGATGTGGATAGTCTATCCAGAAGTGCGCCCCGCACCCGATAAGCGCGAGGACGAACAGGCACACTACGCCGCTGACCTGGGCAGGCTGGAGGAGTTTCGATCTACACTGCCGCGCGTCCGCCGCGCGCTGGCAAATATTGCCACCTATACCATCTGCGACGATCACGAGATAACCGACGATTGGTACCTCGATGGGGCCTGGTGTCAGCAAGCGCTGGCAAGCGCCCTGGGACGACGTATCATACGCAACGGCCTGCTCGCTTATGCCCTTTTCCAGGCATGGGGCAACACACCGGAGCAGTTTGCCGGAGAGCGCGGAACGGCCTTCCTCAATGCCGTCGATGTCTGGCGTGGAGAGGAAACAGGCTCTTCATCAGAGACGATGGAATGTATGCTCGGCATACCCGCCTCTTTCAGTGGAAGCGGCGAACTCCAGCGCTTAGAGCAGGCATTGTCCTGGCACTATAGCTACTGTGGTTCCCGTTACCAGGTCATCGTGATGGATACGCGCACACAACGCTTTTATGGCACTTCCGACGAGTTTCCGGGGTTGCTCTCTCACGAGGCCATGCATACCCAGGTCGTCTCAGTGGCCCATCAGGAGGCGGAGGTGAGTATTCTCATCTCGGCCACGCCTGTACTCGGTGTGGATTTCGTCGAATCCATACAATTCTGGAGCCGGTGGCGTGTCAGGCAGAATTATGCCTACGACCGCGAAGCCTGGGCGTTGGAATGGGGTACCTTTCAGCATCTGCTCAAAACTACCAGCGCCATGCAGCGGGTGCTTTTTCTCTCCGGTGATGTTCATTATGCCTTCGGGGCGAGTCTGGAATACTGGGACGAACATACGCAGGCAACCGCCAGGTTCGTGAACTTTACGTCCAGCCCCTTGCATAATGAAGGCGTAGGCTCCCATATGGCAATGCTCGCCGTTGGCTATCCGCGCCTGCTCCACTTGTTGCGGCGCGAAGGGACGGCCACGCTGGATTTCTTTGCCTGGGACATTCCCCCTGGCAATCACTCCATCCTCAACCATATTATTGCGCTGATAGGCAAACGCATCCTTCTTTTCTGGTGGTCGATTCCGCGACTGATCGCGGCACGCCGCTCTCCCGATGAGATTATCTTACCGGCGCACGGCTGGCTGAAAGGAGCCTTCGGCCCATTTCCGCCAGATCGCGTCTACCGCCTCCACTACCGGCGCAACACGCTCGCGCGTCTCAACCCCGAAGAGCGTTTACCATTGCGTATGAGGCTGTCCATGTGGGGCAGCAGGCTCATACGCCTCGCGCTGGCAGGCATCACTTTTATTGAGACAGGTGTAGGACAAATACGTAGTGCCTTACTGCAACGGGCCGAGAGGCGGGAGCAAGCGCCGCAGGCCGCTCCTCAACCGGGACGCGCCCTTGCTCACCGCTCAATACGGGGCGCAGACCGACTGGAACGGCGACTTGAGAAGCGCAGGAACAAACTTGTCTCGTCCATTTTACAAAGAAGCTGGTTGAACAGATGGAAAGCCGGAGAGCTGGTTGTCGGTTATAACAATCTCGGCGAGATCAGCTTCGAGTGGACCGGTGACAAAAGGTCGGTCAGCCAGCGCCTCTGGTGGGCAACTGACGATCCACAACAGCCGCTGCAAGTGACAGCGTATGTCGATACGCTCGAACCTCCCAGGTGGGATGCTGCCCCTCCACTACCTTAGCAAGCCAGGGCGAGGGCAAGTCTCGCCCCTGAACATTGGGTGTGCAGGAAGGCGACCGCAAGGGTCGCCTTCCTGTAGTCGCAGTTCTCTTGCCTATCTACCGCATCGTCGCCCGTTCCGGCGTGGTGCGACCGGAATCTTGCTCAAGCGGCGCTCTCCTCATTCTGGCAAACGAGGATGGTGTATCGCGCAACATGGCAATGAGCAATACGATCAGCGCCAGCGTAGCTAAGGCGGAACTGACAGCATAGAAGCTATCCCATTTCCTCCTTTCGCTGGTAGAAAATGGGAAGCTTCGCATTCTATGTTCGTAATCATTACGAAGCGATACTCCTGACCGTTTCTCCATGCATATCAAGTAGCTAACGGCGAATCATGATCGGAGTTCCAACGGATGCCCATGCATACAGGCGCTCTGCATCAGCAAGTGGCATACCAACACATCCATGCGATCCCGTCTCCCAGCGACCATCCGGCAGTTGATGCGGCTCATTGCTCCCCGGTCCAAATTGCTCATGCCAGGGCGCATCGTGCAGGAAGAAGCCACCTTCTTTGAAAAGCAAGGCGTGGTTGACATGGGTTGGCTCATAGTAGAATGGCGAACCTTCCTCCCAGGGCGAGGTAAACATCACATTCCGCATCTTCTCTATTACGGAGAACGTGCCAGCCGGAGTGGGTAACTCAGGTCGCCCTGTCTCTACCGCGTGGTCAAAGACCAGCTTGCCATCTTCGTAGGCATAAAGCCACTGCTGCGATAGACTCACCAGTATGGCTTTGCCAGCCGGCGACGGAGCCGATGGCACACCGGGTTTAACCGGTACTGCCGCCGCTAATGGCGGTTTAACCGGCGAAGGAGTCGCGTCAGGCGTCCGCGTTTCTGAGGGTGTAGAGACAGGGGAAGGCGTTTCACCCCGGCTGCCAGTGGTGCCGGACGGTGCCTGACCGCAAGCAGTTACCAGAACCAACAACACGAACAAAAGCAAGAGCATAATAGATCGGCGCATTTTGTGGTGCCTCGATTTTTTTGATGATAGCGTAAGCAGGGCATATTCAATATTCATATGAGCAGTATAGGCCGTTCAAATGAAATGCCTCTGTGGAATGACTGAGATGAAACTGAGGGGAGAAGCTGACAAGGTCAGTGTAATAAACAACAAGAACGCGGGCGGTCAATACTGATTCTTTCGTATTGGCCGCCCGCGTTCTCGTTGCTCTAGCGAGCGATTGTCGCGGCTTGCGCGACGCGCTGCTGGCGGAGCTGGTTGAAGATGGGTCTGTTTTTGCGAAAGTAGTGCATACTCCAATGAGCAGCCGGGATGATGACTCCAAAGCTCAGGATAGGGCCAAGCGTCAGCATCAGTGGGATGGGCAGGGTGAAGGCCAGGATGGTGTGTAACGCAACCTGGGCCACCGTCACACAACCCCAGAAGGCGGTCAACACGCGGTAGAAAGAACGAATCTGGGGAATAGCCCAACCCTCGTTATAGTATGCGAGACGCTGCGGATTGTTCTGCGCCATGATGGAACGAATTAGATAGAACATGGCCGGTCGCGGGAAGAGCAGCGAAATCAGCATCACTACGCCCAGCAGACCGCTTACCGCCGAACTCTGAAGCAGTAGCAGGCGCGGACTCTGGAACAGCAAGGCGAAGAGGGCGGTAAGCAGCAGGCCGGCAACCACCAGCACGCCCAGCACATCGATATGTTTTTTGCGGATCAGGCCAGCCAGGGTATACAGAGCCGGAACGGAGCTTGCCAGCAACAGCGCGTCAATGGTTGACATATGGGGTTGAGCCAGCATGTTGATAAGAAATGGCGCGCCAGCATTGATCAGTAAATTTGGCAACATCTGTTGGAAAGACATACCGCTTTCACTATTGTTGTTCGTCGTCTTAGATGGCTTCGCTTCAAGCTGAGCAAGAGGAGTAGTATGCATAAACAATTTGGAACCTTCTTTCTGCATTTGAGAGCGCTCCTGGCGTCCCTTTTGCTTATCTTATCTGTTTACCGGTGGAACCGTTCGTTTCTGAGCGGTTCGTATCTTATGTAGGAAGTGTAATCGATAAGAGGCCAAACGCCATCCGCGCCAGGGTTGACCGCGGGTTGATATTTGCGCGCGCTCGTTCTCAACCCGCAGGTGGATGTAGGAAGAGGGATGATAGGATATAATAAGCAGGAGGAAAAATGATATCCTGTACTCTCCAGATAGGAGGGAGACAACCGTGAATACGTTGGGGGAGTTCTACATCTTCGAGATGCTACCTGCGGCACAACATGCGCCCGGCAAAGCGCGCTGGTGGCGTAATGTGCAGCGGGGAAAGCTAGTTCCCTACGCTTTCGCGCGCGGCATCAGGCTGACCTCCGATATACTCATGCTCGGCCTCGCGGCACTCATTGGCTTCACTTCTCATGTGCCGCTCCTCACACTGGCAGGTACGGAAGTACTTTTTGTAGGCATCTGCGCGTTGCTCTTTCTCTCAAGAAAATTCAAGCAGTTCTTGCCGGTGGTGGGAACCTATCTTGCCATTGTTGTCCTGGGCGTCACGCTCAACCTTCTGTTTCCGGGTGCATGGGGGAGTGCCGGGTTGTATATCCTGTGCGTCGTCGTACTCTACCGTTTCCCGACGCAATGGTCGCTACCACTGGCGACAGTTTGCATCCTGGCGCTGATTTTAACCAACGGAGCGCTGGGAATGGAACCTGTTAAGCATATAGGGAACGTCCAGACGCTGGCCTTTACACTGGTACTTGCCGGTGGGCTGGGCTGGTTCGGCTGGACGCAACGCGCGCAGTATCTACTCGTGGTACGATTACACGAAGCGCAGGAACAATTGAAGGAGCAGATGGTGCGCAACGAAGAACTGGCGACGGAACGGGAACGCACACGTATTGCGCGCGATATTCACGATGTGCTTTCGCATTCGCTGGCCGTTCTTTCGATACAGGTGCAGGCGGCGCGACACTTGCTCGCGCGCGATCCTGAGCGACTTGCAACGAAACTGGATGATATGGCGACCCTCATCCGTGAAAGCATCACCGAGAGTCGCCGCGTCGTTGGCCTTCTGCGCGATAAACCACCCGCGTTTGCCGGGCAGGATGATCTGGGAACAAATCTGCGCTTAATCGCAACCACCTTCAACGAGCGGACGGGCATATCCTGTCGCTTTGACGAGAGTGGCGCATCTCACGAGGTCGGTCAGCAGCAGAAAGAGACACTGCGGCTGGCCCTGCGCGAGATGCTGACCAATGCTCATCGTCATGGCGCGGCGCAGACGGTATGGATCACGCTGCACCGCCAGGAAACGAATATCGCGCTGGAGGTGCGCGACGATGGAGCGGGCGCGAACGCGCCCCGTTCAGCTTCACTCGCGGAAATGCTGAGTAATGGGGCGGGCGGGCATCATGGCTTACAGGGAATGCGCGAGCGCGCCGCCGCGCTGGGCGGCGAAGTCGAAGCAGGACCAGTAGCGACGGGCGGCTTCATCGTCACCCTGAAACTTCCCTACGGGCAGTCAGCCCAAATATCTGCATAGAAGGTAAAAAAATAGCGTGAACGAACAGAAGATTCGCGTCCTGATAGCCGATGACCAGCGCCTGATGCGGGAGGGGCTGCGCATCATCCTCGAAGATGCGCCAGATATGGAGGTCATCGGGGAAGCCGAAGATGGACTGGCCGCTACACAGCTAGCCGGGAGCGGGCAGCCAGACGTGATCCTGATGGATATTCGGATGCCCTTGCTAGATGGCATCGAGGCGACGGCGCGCATTCGTAAGCAGGTGGCTCAGACCCCACGTATCCTGCTCCTGACCACGTTCGATACGCCAGAGCTGGTTGTGGAAGGGATGCGCGCGGGCGCATCCGGCTATCTCCTCAAGGATTGCAGTGCTGAGGAACTTTGCAGCGCGGTGCGAACCGTCGCGCGCGGGCAAGTACTGCTACAAGCCTCCAGCGCGGCGCAGCTTCTGGCAGGGTGGCATACGCAGGAACCACCGGCAGCCAGGGAAATGTCATTATCATCGGAGGCCGAAAAGCCGGGGCTGACGGCGCGCGAGTTGGAGGTCGTGCGATTGATCGCGCAGGGCCACAGCAATGCCGAAATCGCAGCGGAACTCTTTGTGAGCGATGCCACCATCAAGACGCACATCAACCACATCTTCTCCAAGCTGGGCGCGCGCGATCGCTCTCAGGTCGTCATTAAGGCACGCCAGTTGAGGCTGGCCTGATGCTAGCCGCTTGAGATCCGTCAGGCATTTTCAAGAATGCGAGCAAAGGCCCCCAGATAGCTTGAGTCAGCGCATTGCTTGCGCAGCATCCAGTACTCCGCTCCCCAGAAGAGGTAGGCATACAGAGGCGCTTCTGGTTGAGACCAACGCATACAGGTGTTATAGTTGGCTATGACCTGTTCGGGCAAACAACTATACATGCCCTGTCCGTATGGATTGGGAGGAGTCGTCACTGTCTCCCACGGCTCCGCCTGTCCCTCGGCGACCAGCAGTTGTTGCCCATGTGCGCGCGTCGATGCAAACAGGCGCTTCCGTCTCTGTTGTTGCCAGGGACGCTGACTACCATCCAGGTAGAGCGTTTTGCTGCCAACGGTCAGCAGGGCGTGACGCGGGTAGTAGTCGATGCCGACCATATCTGCCATACGTTGTGCTATGGCGAGCGAGTCACCCTGATCGCGCGTCCGCCACCATTGCGAGAGACGCACCGGCAACGAGGTCGGCAAAAAGCCGTTCATCATCACCGACCCGGTGGGATCGGCTCTTCTGATGGCTTCGACTTCTTTGGCGACAAAGGCCGCATCTAACCGCCAGCTATGTTCTACTCCAAGCGGATCAACGGCTTCGTGTTCCAGTTGCCAGGCCACAATCCCCTGACGGTGTTTATAGCGCTCCACGATGCGAGTAATGAATTCTGTCGCGGCTGTCAGCAGTGATGGGTAAGCGGACGGCTTGATGAGGATATGTTCTGGAAAGGGCTGTCTTAGATGGTGTGCAGGCACAAAGAACTCGGGATAGCTAAAAGTCTTCAGGGGACCAACACACAAAATAATGCGCTTTCCTGCTCGTTCGGCGGCATCGATCTGCCAGTCAAGTTCATCAATATAGAATGTTCCCGGCTCAGGTTCTATGCGGTTCCAGTAGGCTCCTAAGCGAATGAGGTCAAAGGGATAGGCGAGCAACGTTTGCAACGTGCTTTGCGCATCTAATTCGAGCGCGGCCACTTGCGGCGTGCGAAAGCTGATGCCTAGCAGAGTTGAACCACGAGGTTCGACCGGCAGATGCTGCCACATATCCGTCAAAGGTTGTGTGGCTCGCTTCAGTCGGACTTCTAAGGCGAACGGCACTGTAAGCAGGCTGGCGGCGGCAATCCCAGGCGCAATAATTCGTGCCGCTTTCCGCGAGGGTCTCCCTGTTTTCTGCACGAGTGTCCTCCTTTGAACTAATCCACGCTGGCAAAGTATTCGAAAAGCAGCATAGACAGGAAAAACCAGATGGGAAGCAACTTCGTTGTCCCCTCTTTCATCGAGTCTAGCTGGCTCTTATATGTATACCATGCTTTGATCTTTGGCAACACACTGGCTCCAATGAAGAGCTTATGCGTCGGGAGAGCCTGTTTTTCTCGAAAATGAGGGTCCAAGACCAGGGATGCAGGCGGCTTGACTCTTGCCACCACTCTTTTAGGAAATGTCACATACCATAAAGGAATCTCATGAAATCTGGCTTTTTTCAGATCGGTGATAACCTCAGAACATGCGATATGATCCGCGTGTCCATAAAGCCCGGCAAGATCATAGGTGATGAGAAGATCAGGCTGCTCCTGTTCGATAAGGGTTGCAATATACACGCTGAGTTCCTGCTTTTTTTCGCATAATTCGCCGTCGCCAAAGTCCTCTTGAATGAGTTTGGAGATGCCGAGGAGAGTGGATACCGCCCGCGCTTCCCTTGTTCGGATATCCTTGAGGCTCCCATCACGTATGGCATTGGAAGTTCCCTTTTCTCCTTTAGTCAATAAAACCAGCGTTACGCTACTTCCCCCTGCCGAGAAACGATGCAGCGACCCGCCGCAGGTGATGGCTTCGTCATCGGCATGAGGGAAAATAACGAGTACGCGGCGAAACTGCCGCGCATCTCTCACAGGCACAGCAAAATCCGTGACCAACAGAAAACCTGTTAGCCAGAGGAGCGGGATGATAAGAAAAATCACCAGGAGAATGATTAGCGTTTGCTTCCTGCTTTCTCTCTAATAACTATTCCCAATCAAAGCCAATCATTCCCTGTCATCCTGAGCGCAGCGAAGGATCTCCATCAGCCAGCGCACAGATTCTTCGCTGCGCTCAGAATGACAGGGCCGATCGTGGCAAGGGATGACAGGGACAACCCTGCCATGTTGCTATAACACAAAAGGAATAAAGCGCCAGGTGCGCTGCATATAAGCAACATAGGGCTGGCCGATGGTCTGGATGAGCGCCCGCTCCTCAACTCGTACCCGGTACAGATGACCGGAGAACACGCCGACAAGCAAGGCAAACAGGCTGGCCCAGTTTGTCACCGCGAGACCCACTCCCAGCATCGTCAAGAATGTACCACTATAGGCAGGATGGCGGACAAAGCGGTACGGGCCGTTTTGTATTACCTGCTGGTTGCTTGACACCGCGACATCGCGGGTAAAGTAGCACCCCAGCGTCCAGATGGCGTACCAGCGCAGAGCGACGCCGAGGAGGATTGAGCCTACTCCGATACCAAAAAGCGTTGTGCGATGCCAGGATATGGCGGCTGCCGGAAGTAACCAGGCGAGCAAGAAATTCAAAGCGAGACCGGCCCACTGGAGTCCGATCAGGACGCCCAGTGAGCCACGATCCTGTCTTGATGCTTCCTTTCTGGAGACCTGCGCCATTTGTTTGAGCGCGCCGATCACCTCCGGCACATTCCATATCAAGCAGGCGGCCAGGAATATCCCGGCTGCTGCCACGTTGGTGTAGATCAATGGGAGCAAAAATGCCCTCCTCTATAAATTATCTCCCAGCGTCCAGTCTTTGGCCCAGCGCGGGTCGGCAGGCTCGTCGATTCGCTGGTAGCGAATGTCGGTGGAGAGCCGCGCCCGCTCCAGGGGGTCATGGTTCAAGGTAGCAGCATGAATCATATAGGGGCTATGGATCACCATGTCTCCAGCCTCATAATCGGCGATCAGCCAGCGACTCTCGAAGCGATTCGCCATCTCCACAAGATTTGTGCTGATCCAGCCGTTCTCGCGCATGTTGCGATTGTAGGCGCTGATACGTTCCTCCGGCGGCAAATCGGCGTTCTTCACGCGGAACTCGGCCTCCATCTGGCGTCCAACCGCGTCTGAACGCTCCAGGTAGATTACTCCTCCCATTTCGACCGGAACATCTCCAAGCGGAATCCAACTGGTACAGAAGTGTTCGGTTCCGGCGCGCAGGTAGATCAGGTCGTAGTGGCCGCCCGTGCAGTGGTCCTCGCCAGATTGAGTGAAGCGAATAATCTTGCGCTTATGCAGGTAGGGTTGCCCCTCCAGAAACGCCTGGTAGAAGTTCCAGAGACGGGGTATAGTGCAGAAGTCCTCGTATTCTTGCGAACTGATGATCTCAAAGAACGATTGCGCCCCCGACAGGATGGCCTCAAAGAAATGATCGCGGAAGTTCAGCACAACATCTCGCTCAAAAAAACCTTTCAGCCAGAGGTAGCCGTGCCGCCGGTACTTTTCTCTTAACTGCTCAAATGGGAGGGCCGGGTCGGTCGGTTCAAGCCAGCCCAGTCTCTCCGGTGTCATATCCAGTGTATAGCCATTGCTGACCAATGGCTCAGTGAGAGTTCTCACGCTCTCGTGTTCCTTTCTAAGCACGATCCCTAACCAAAACAACGGCAGTAAAGGCCAGAATCCAAATCCCCGGTGCATTAAGATACCCTCTGGCCGGACACCGCAAAGGCGTCCAACCAGAGGGTATTGCATAGCTGCTCAAGCAGCATTCACACTACGATACGACCGCGACCTACGCCGGACATTTACCACCATCGCACCACCACTGCCAGACGTTGACGGTCTCCCCGACACCCACCAGGGAGGGAGCGTAGTTGTTGGTGCCATTCTTGTGAATAGCCACGTCGGGCGCGGAAAACTCTACGATGAAGGGGAAGTCCGACAATTCGATCTGGTGGATCTTGTCGAAAGCCGCCTGGCGCACCGACGGCACCGCCGACGACTGCTCAGCTTTGTACTGGGCATCCATGGCCGGATTGCAGTACTTGCCCAGGTTGCTGGGAAGACCACACTGGAAGAGCGAGGACGTATCGGGATCATAGCCAGCAGCGGTAGCATACTCGGCGATGTCGAAGGTGCCGGGCTTGGCATCGTTGAGGATCGGGCCGAAGAAAGTGCTGGCCGGGTAGTTCTGGATGTCCAGTTTGACGCCAATCTTGAGGAAGTTCTGCTGGTTAATCAACTGGTCATCACTGCGCCACAGGTTGCCCGCCGTCGTCGAATACTGGAACTCCAGCTTCTGGCCGTTCTTGCTGCGCACCCCG
>DASTKD010000482.1:0-4657 GCA_035716135.1 Ktedonobacteraceae bacterium | reverse complement strand
TGCCGTAGGCAGTGAGAAGTCAAACAAACCCGGATAGCTATCTTTACTCATCCATAAAGCGATGTAGCCCATCATCGATAAAAGGAAGCTGCGTACTACCCGCCTCACTAATAAACGATTGTGACGACGCGGACGCATCCTTAACAGGACTATCAGACGATGATGTACTCCCATTGCCGTTAGTACTGCCGCTATGAACGGTATTGCCGTTACTATGTCCGTTCCCATTGCCGTTGCTGCTGCCCAATAAGTCTTCAAAATCGCTGAAAATGGCGTGCGCAACACGTTTGGCATCGGCCTCGTCAATCAATTGTTTGATTTCGTCGGCAACCAACTCTTCCCGTTCCATCAAGGCTTCGGCCACCGCGATGACCGCTTCGCTGTGTTCCTGGAAAAGGCGTTTCACCGCTTTGAACTGCGATTGCAGCACAGCCTCTGTGCGCTTGCTCAGGTCAGGGACAGAAACAAGATTTGCTCCCATGAAGGCCAGGCTGGAAGTAAAGGTGCCATCCATACCATAGATGCCCACGTAGCTGGCGGCTATTTCTGTTGCGCTCTTAAAGTCACCGGCGACCCCGTTCAAATTGACATCCAGGAAGAGTTCTTCCGCGGCACGCGAAGCCAGCGAGACCTGGATGCGAGCGAGGACATCTTCCCTACTACTCGTAATGATCGTCTCTTTCTGACGCCAGGCCGCGAATGCCGCTGCCCCTTCCAGGTCGCCATGCATATGCAGCGTCACAAAGGCTGGGAAGTAGCGATCCATCAGATAGTAACAGGCCACGGTGTGTCCGGCCTCGTGGTAGGCCAGGCGCCTGCGTTCGATATCGGACAACTCGCTCAATTGACGCAGACCAAATTCATGCACATCCTGCGCCTCTATAAGATCCTTATACCTGATAATCTCGCGCCCATCGAAGTGTGCGATGATGACTGCCTCGTTTATCACGTGCTTGATCGCCACCGGCGTGTAGTTGACCAGGCGCGATGACAGCGCGGCGATAGAGATGTTGGCATCATGTTGTACCTTGTTCAGGTAGTATTCAATGACCTCTGGACGATACTTATCGGTCGGCGGCGCAACGTTGACGCGGCGGTCGAAGCGACCAGGACGCAGCAGGGCTGCATCGAGAAATTCTGGCACGTTCGTCGCCCCAACGGTCAGCACCGGCTCGTTTTGCACGCGGCTATGGTACATACCGATGGTTCGCAGCACTTTTTTGAACCAGCCTGTCTCGATGTTGGGCGGGTCCATCTCCATTAGTAGTTGGTTCAGTCCACCGCCGCCCATCATGCCGCCGAAAATGCCGCCCCCCAACGCCATGTTTCCACCGCCGCTCTTGGAACGGGACGCGCCAATCGCATCAATTTCGTCCATGAAGACGACGCACCCGCCATATTCACGCGCCAAGCGACGCGCCTTGGTATACAGGCGGCGAATCATCAAGATATCCATACCGATGAACATGGCACGGAAACTGGCCGCGCTGGCATAGGCAAAGGGAACACCCGCCTCGGTACTCATACACTGCGCCAGGTAGCTTTTACCGGTACCAGGATCGCCCGTCAGGAGCAGGCCGCGCACAGGTGAGCCGCCCATGTCCTGGAACTCTTTGACCCCGCGCAGCAGGCTCACGATCCGCCGCGCCGCCTCCAGCACTTCCGGATTACCTTTATAGTCATCGAACGTCACCCCCGTCTCCCCTGGCATCACCCAGTAGAGCCGTGGCCGCCCCAGGAACCAGAAGATCGCCACAAATTGCATGATGCCAAAGAGCACGGCAAACACAATCTGGAAGGCATAAAGGAGCACCTCGCCCGGCGATGGCGACCGTAACTGCGGAGCAATAAACACAGCGAAGTACCAGACAATGATGCCTACAATCACCAGCCAGAACCAACGCAGTCTGACAAACCGTCCAAACTGATCCATCCCTAGATCAATAGACTTGTCCAGCTCGCCTTTTTTGCTTTTCGTATTTTCTGCCACTATGGTCTATCCCTTCTGTTGCGGGGACAACGTATCAACTAAGTCAGTGGGGCACGGAAATCTACAAGGTTCACATTAAGAAGCAGCTCAGAACCCTGACTGATGGTGACAAAATGCCACAGCAACAGCCCGGTCACCGGGCCACCAGGACCGGTTGCCGTGAGATCTATCTCTACAAAACTATCAACTGTGCTGTCGGACTCGCTGTACACCCCCGTCACATTGATCGATTTCCAGGTAAGGTGAGCTTTTGCCTGGCTGAATTGGTTTATAAATTGCGCCGGATCAGGAGGGTTTGATATATTTTTCTCCAGCAGCGACATCTGCGCTGCGTTCCCATCGCGCAAGGCGTAGAGCCAATTTTGTACTACATCTCCCCCGCCATTGGTGCCACGCACATGGAAATTGAAAGGATCATTTCCAATACCAAAGGGGAACTGCCCGGTCGTGAAGAAAGTGGTCGCGGCAACACTCGCCAGTAAAAGTATGATCATCGCCAGCGTGAGTAGTTTGTGGCCTCCGATGCCTCGTAGCAGGTAATAGATACCCTTGAGGATGGGACGGAAAATAGCTTTGAAGAACAGTGCCACAGGAGTCTGACCCGTTCTTCTGCGGGCAGGTGTAGATTTGACTTGTTTTACCTCAGGCTTCACGTCGCGCTCAGGCTTCTGTTGCGTTGGTGAAGGGCCAATCATCGGCGTTCCTCCTCGTATTTTCCCAGGTCTAGCAATTATCCTGTAAAATATATATAGCACATCTATACAAGGTATGCGCTACTTTGATACACTCTCTTGACGATACGCTGATCTATCTGGAACATGAACCCCAGTGTTGCTACCATACACTACCACGAACTATTTGGCAAGATGTTACAACGTGAAATATACTTCCTGTGAATTTTTGCTGAGAGGGGCATGGTGCTTGCCAGGGCGACCGCCAGGGCTTACACAGGTAGTTTTTGCAACGCCTGGTTCCGCCCCCTGTCATTCTAAGCGCCGCCCCCTGTCATTCTGCCCGTCCCCTGTCATTCTGAGCCGCAGCGAAGAATCTGCCTGCCGCCGGTCAATCTTCGCTGCGGCTCAGAATGGCAGGTTCTGGAACTGGGTGTTGAAAAAAACCTCCCTGTGCAAGGACCGCCCTGGTCCCAGGTCGCCTTCTCTAGCATCCGTTTGATATAATGTACGTGCGTGTGTTTCATCTCTGGAAAGACCTTGCAGGTCCAGGTAGTGAAAGGCGGTCAAAAATGGACGGCAATGCAGGCAAGCCTGATGGCGCAGGCTCATATATATGGTTGCGCTACGCCACACAATTTAAGGTGGGTGATCGCATACATACGATTGAGATGGGCGTTCCCGTCCCTATCGGAGCAAGTGCGGAAACGCGCGAACGCCTTTTCCGTGAGGCGGAAGCAGGTCTTGAACAATTAGCTAACCGTGTCGAGAATCGTGTCGGGCAAGTGACGCAAAGTTCTCAGGCCCCAACGCGCAGTCAGCCTGGGCAGGTCGCTGCCCCAACACCTAAAACAACCGTACCTCCGGCTGCGGCATCGCCAGCTACATCCCAATCGACACTCCAACCGGCCCAGCGTCCGGCAACACCGCCTTCACCGTCTTCACCTCCACCCGCTCCTATACAACTTCATGAAACTACGTCAACGGCCTCTACTGCATCGCCCACGCGTGAAGCAGTTCAACCGCCCACGTCGAACGATAAAGAAGATCTGGCTGTTCCACCAACACGCCATTATATCGGAGCCAGTATGCCGAGCGCACCCGGCACATCAGGGGATGTGAGCGGTAGTATGAAATTGCCACAATTCATTCAGTATATTAAAGAATCGATGGGTCTGTCCCCTAAACAGGCCATGGATTTGCTGAATGTGAAGACGCTGAGCGGGCTGAATTTACGTGATGCCCTGGAACAATTGCAATCCCTCGTGGTACGCGAAAACGTAGCCTCAACTCCAACCATACCCACACCCATTGTACGTGAGCAAAAAGCCACGAAGCCAGATACGAAGACACCACCGGCTAATGCTCCACGCCCGCCCGCCAACCCTACCCCGGCATCACCACCAACTCCTACGGCCATACCGGTCTCCAGCGTGAAGACCCCTGGCCTGAAAGAAATCACCAACGCGGTCGTGCGCGATGCGCCACCTCCCTATCCTGCTAACTTCGATGAAGAAATTGACCTGGATAACGAAGAAGATGAACTAGACCTGGGTGGGGATGAAGGCATAGAGTTCTTACCAGAGTTGACCGACGCGGAGCGCGAGATCGCTGGCGAAGTATTCGCTAAGCTGAAAGAGGTGCGTGGCACTACCACGGCCAGCGAGCTGCGCTTGCGCGCGCTGCGTAATGTCGTCGGTGACCAGGTAAGCGACGAGCAGTTGCTACAAATTACCGAAGGCGTTTGGGGCGTCAACGCTTTAAAGAAATTGAAAAGTGACCAGGTTGAAGCGTTGATCTCCTGGGCCAAAGAGGACGAATTTATCAATGAGGCCGAGCTGGTTATCATGCTTATCCAGGAGGGGCAATATGCGCGTAGTGACCGGTGAAGCCAAGGGGCGTAAGCTCAAAGGCCCCAAAACCATTGGAACTCGTCCCATCATTGACCGTGTGAAACAGGCCCTCTTCAACATCCTCGCCGCGCGCGTGGACGATG